>NZ_PGDQ01000014.1 GCF_003073135.1 Euzebya rosea | reverse complement strand
CCCGACCGGGGTGCCGGGCACGGCCTTGACCGCGATGTCGACGGCCTCGGCCTCGTCGAGCTCCTCGGTGGTGTCCTCGCCGGGGAGGGTGGTGGTCAGCGACTGGCTGGCGCCGAGCACCTCGCCGGTGTCGCGCACGTGCACGATGAACTGTGCGCCCCGGACGGCGACGTCGTCGTGCTGCTGGACGAAGGTCAGGTGGATCACGTCCCGGGTGGTGGTGACCTCGGCGAGGAACAGCTCCTCCTGCAGCATGTCGCTCAGCCCGGACTCCTCGACGATCCAGGTGTGGGCCGCCTCGAGGATGTCGTCGTCGACGTCGATGTCGACGCCGGCGACCTGCTGGACGCCGACGCTGCCCGTCGTCGTGGTCGTCGGACCGTCGACGTCCTCGGCGCGGGATTCCTCCGCCGACGGGGTGTCGGGGCCGGGATCGTCGGCCCCGGTGCACGCGGCCGCGAGGACGCAGAGGGCGACGAGGGCAGCGGACACGCGGGCCGTGGCGATCATGGAGGTGGATTCTCCACGGGATATCCTGACGGCGCTGGCGCGTGGACCGATTGTGTCGACCTTGTCAGCAGCCCGTTCTGGACACCGTTCGCCAACGAGGAGTCATCGCCATGCTGGACCCGGCCGTCATGTGGATCATCGGCGCGATCCTGCTGCTGCTGCCGCTCGTGCTGACCCTGGCGCTGAACGGCACGAACCAGTCCGACGTGCGCGGCCGCCGGATCAGCCGGCGCTGGCGGGGCAAGTCCCTGCTGTAGCCAGTCCGGCTGAAGCCAGTCCTGCCGTATCCCGTCCTGCAGGCGTCGGTCAGCGGAGGGGCAGGCGCCAGACCGCTTCGGTGGCCTGCTGGAAGGGCCGTTCCGGCGTGGGCTCGGACTCGCCGACGAAGACGAAGCCGAGGCCGACCGGGACCGACCGGCTGGCGTCGTTGCCGACCGTGTGGTGGATGGCGACGCCCTCGACCTCGGGCAGGTGGGTGCGGGCCGTGTCGATCAGCGCCGCCGTGGCACGGCTGGCCAGCTTCCGGCCGGTCGAGGGGGTCCGGACCCAGTACCCGATCTCCAGCCAGCCGGGTTCGAGCCGGTTGATCAGCCCGACGGTCCCGACGATGCGGTCGCCCTCGAGCATCACCCAGGCGAACCCTCCGCCGGTGGGCCACTGGTCGTCGCAGCCCTGCTGCCACTCCTTGGCCTCGGCCGGCCCGTAGCCGTCGATGGCCCACGGCATCCAGCGCTGCAGCTCGGGGAGGGACTCCCGGACGGCCTCGACTAGCCCGTCGACATGGTCGGCGTGTGCACGCTGGAGGACCAGGTCGGCGTCGACGACGATGCGTTCGGGTGGCCGCGAGTCGAGCCAGGGCGTCACGAAGTGGCTCCTGCTGGGGGTGTCCGGTGGAGGGGCAGGTGCCAGACTGCCTCGCGTGTCCGCTGGAAGGGCCGATCCGGTCCCGGGTCGACCTCGCCGACGAGGGTGAAGCCGCAGGCGGCGGCGACCGCGCGGCTGGCGTCGTGGGTGACGTCGTGGTGGATGTCCAGGCCCTCGACCTCGGGCAGGTGTTGCTCGGCGATGTCGGCGAGCAGGAGGGTGGACCGCCGGGCGAACCCCTCACCCGCCCGCGCGGTCCTGATCCACAGGCCGATCTCCAGCCAGCCCGGGCCGATCCGGTTGGTGTAGCCGGTCGACCCGACGACCTCTTCCCCGTCGAGGATCACGTAGCCGAAGTCGCGTCCGGTCCGCCAGTCCTCGTCGGCCATCTCCAGCCAGCGTCGGGTGTCGTCGAGCGAGAACCCCTCGAACGGCCAGGTCAGCCAGCGCATCAGCTCCGGCAGGGAGGTCTGGATGGCCTCGGTCAGGCCGTCGGCGTGACGCTCGGCGGCGCGTTCGAGCACGAAGCCGTCCCCCGCGACCAGCTCCGGCGGACGGGAGACCAGCCACGAGGGGTCGGTGCTCATGGGTTCAGCAGCACCAGCGCGCCGTTGGGGTCGTTGTCGGGGATCTGGGCGGGGACCTGGCCCTGGCGGGTGACCCCGTCGGGGCCGCGCAGGGTGAACTGGGTGATGGTGCCGACGTCGATGGCGGCGTTGTCGATGGCCACCAGCGCCCAGATGTTGCTCGGGCTGGGCGGGTAGTTGGCAGCGCAGGCGCTGACGTCGAAGGTGCCCGTGAAGTCCGAGGAGGCGTCGGAGGGGTCGGAGCGCAGCACCTCGACGGCGCAGACGGCGTTGCCGCTTGCGTCCAGCACCCCGACGACCACGTCGAGGTCGCCGACGTAGGTGTGGCTGATCGCGATGTCGGCCTCCAGGGCGCCACCCGGGGCGGGAGCGGGTGCCGGGGCAGGCGCGGGTGCCGAAGCAGGCGCGGGTGCCGGGGCAGGCGCCGGTGCCGGCGGGGCCGGGCCCGGAGGGGGCGGCTGGGGGTCGGCCATCGGCACGGCGCCGAGGTCGGTGTCGGGGATGGTCGCGACGATCCCCCGCCCGTCGCCGTCCGGGATGGCCTGGGGCAACCCGCTGGCCCGGTACTCCACCCCCTCGTGGAAGACGTTGAACTGGAACAGCTCGCCGAGCGCCCCGCCGGCGATGTCGACGACCACCAGCTGGAAGACCTGATCGGGGCCGGGCGGCAGGAACGCCTCGCACGTCGACCCGGCCAGGTCGTAGCGCCCGGTCACGTTGTCGGCCGAGTCGGCGGTGTCGGGCGTCAGGAACGTCGAGACGCACAGGGGTTCGCCGGACGCATCGACGACCTGCAGCTCGACGGCCAGGTCCCCGCGGTTCTCATGGATGATCTTCAGCGCCACCTGCGACGGGGACCGTTCGTTGGACATCAGCTCCATCGGACCCGACGCCATCATCACGCTGGGGTTGCTGGTGGTCTCCAGCCCGTGCTGGCCCATCACCTGGGTGATCAGGTCGGCGTTGCGGCCCCCGTAGAAGATCTCGTCGCTCAGCGCCATCGCGGCCGCCGCGTCGTTGAGCGTCACCTGGGGGGTGAGGAACGGCAGGCTGCCGAGCAGGGTGCCCAGCACCTCGTCCCGCACCGCGTCGCAGGGGTTGGTCGCACGGTCCTGGCAGTCCTCGGGCACGAGGCCCGTGTCGCGCTGAAGCATGGCGGTGAAGACGTCCCACACCGCGCCGGTGTAGATCTCGCCGTCCAGGTGGACCTCGGCCAGCAGGTCCTGCGGGTAGACCTTGTCGGTGTCGATCCGCCGGATGCAGCCGCCCGGCAGGCCGATCTCGCGACCGAACCACGCCGACAGGCAGCCGATGTCGCCGTTGCGGAACTCCAGCGTCGTGAAGACCATCAGCAGGTCGGCGAAGCCCTCGTTGAACGCCCCACCCTCGGCCCCCAGGATGTTGGGCACCACCGACTCCACGACCGCGTGACCGTACTCGTGCACGATCACCTGGGCGTCCTCCGCCAGCGCAACCACGCCGTTGCTGGTCACACCCATGACGATGAGGTCGAAGATCGGCAGGTACGCCGCGTTGTCGGTGAACGTCGGGTCGATCGGGATGACATCGACCGGGTCGTCACCGTGGTAGTCGTACCCCAGCGACTGCATGAGCTGCTGGGTGTAGTCGATCCAGTAGTAGACCATCCCACCCTCGAAGGTGGGGTCCTGCCCGCCACGACCGCCCTCGCCGAAGACGTTGTCGGGGTCGACGTAATCGGGCCGCACGTCGGGGAAGACCTGCACGTAGCGGCCCACCAGGTTGCCGTCGGACGGGTCGGTCAGGTTGGCCAGCGGGACGCCGACGAGGGTGCGGTTGGCCTCGGCCCCGGTGATGGCGGGTGTGCCCGCGGCGTAGATCGGGTCGACGACGAAGATGCAGGCGCTCGGCGGTGCGGGCGCGCCACAGCCCCCCGCCTGTGCCACCTCCGCACCGTCGACCACGGACCCGCCGTCGTCCCGGTCCCCAGCCGAGGAGGACTGCTGGGTCGAGGACAGCTGGTCGACGCTCAGCACGTCACCGGTCGTGGCGTCGACCACGACGGCGTAGTCGATGCGCTCCTCGGTGCTGATCCTCACCTCCCAGCCGAGGCGCAGCTCGGGACCGTCCTCCAGCCAGGTGGACAGGACCTCGGGTTCGCCGATGATCGTGCCGGTGATGGCCTTGACGGCGATCTCGCGCGCCTCGTCCGGAGTCAGCTCTTCGGTGGTGCCGGCGCCCGGCAGGGTCGTCGAGAGCGACTGGCTGGCCGCGAGCACCTCGCCGGTGTCACGGACGTGCACGACCAGCTGGGCGCCGCGCACGGCCACCCCGCCGTGCTGCTGCTCGTAGGTCAGGTGGTGCACGTCGCGGGTCATCGACGCCGACGCGAGCACCAGCTCCTCCTTGAGCATCTCCGTCAGCCCGGACTCCTCGTCGATCCACGTCGTGACGGCGTCGATGATCGCCGGATCCACGTCGATCTCGGCGCCCTCGAGGACGGGGATCTCCAGCTCGGCCGCCTCGTCGCCGCCCGGGGCTGCCCCTTCGCTGGCGGAGGGGTCGGGGGCCGGGTCGTCGTCCCCACCGGTGCACGCCGCGGCGACCAGCGCGAGCAGCAGCAGGCCGATGAGCAGGCCGACCCGGGGCGAGTGCGTGGTGCGCATGGTGGCGGATTCTGCACCACCCCCGGTCGGAGCGGGAGGGGCAACTCGCACGTGTTCCACACCTGTCACGACTGGCCCGCACAGGACCCACCCACCAAACCTGAGTCCGAGGCGCTCACATTTCTTTGCAGCACGGGGAGGGCGTCGATAGGCTGTCGCTCGAGTCTCACCTGAACCGCTCAACACACAGGAGTACAGACATGGGCAAGGCTGTCGGCATCGACCTGGGGACGACCAACTCGGTCGTCGCGGTCCTGGAGGGTGGTGAACCCACCGTCATCGCCAACGCAGAAGGCGCACGGACGACCCCGTCGGTCGTCGGCTTCTCCAAGGGTGGCGAGGCGCTGGTGGGCGAGGTCGCCAAGCGCCAGGCCGTGACCAACCCCGACCGGACCATCACGTCCGTCAAGCGCCACATGGGCACTGACTGGACCACCGAGGTGGACGGGAAGTCCTACACCGCGCAGGAGATCTCCGCGCGCATCCTCATGAAGCTTAAGCGCGACGCCGAGGCGTACCTGGGCGAGGACGTGACCGACGCGGTCATCACCGTCCCGGCCTACTTCGGCGACGCCGAGCGCCAGGCCACCAAGGAGGCCGGCGAGATCGCGGGCCTCAACGTCCTGCGCATCATCAACGAGCCCACCGCGGCTGCGCTGGCGTACGGCCTGGACCGCGACGAGGAGCAGACCGTGCTGGTCTACGACCTCGGCGGCGGCACCTTCGACGTGTCGGTCCTCGACATCGAGGAGGGCTACTTCGAGGTCAAGTCCACCAGCGGTGACACCAGGCTCGGTGGTGACGACTGGGACCAGGCCGTCATGGACTGGATGGTGACGGAGTTCAAGAACAACTACGGCATCGACCTGTCGCAGGACAAGATGGCCATCCAGCGCCTCAAGGAGGCGGCGGAGAAGGCCAAGAAGGAGCTGTCCACCACCCAGGACACGCAGATCAACCTGCCCTTCATCACCGCCCGCGACGGGCAGCCGCTGCACCTCGAGCAGACCCTGACCCGGGCGCAGTTCCAGAAGATGACCGCTGACCTGCTGAACCGCACCCGTGCGCCGTTCGAGCAGGCCATCAAGGACGCCGGCATCACCGCGTCCGACATCGACTACGTGATCCTGGTCGGTGGCTCGACCCGCATGCCGGCCGTGCTGGACCTGGTCCGCGAGCTGACCGGCGGCAAGGACCCGCACCAGGGCGTGAACCCCGACGAGGTCGTCGCCACCGGTGCCGTCCTGCAGGCGGGCATCATCAACAAGGAGGTCGGCGGCGGCGTCGTGCTGCTCGACGTCACCCCGCTGTCGCTGGGCATCGAGACCAAGGGCGGCGTCATGACCACCCTGATCGAGCGCAACACCACCATCCCGACCCGCAAGTCGGAGATCTTCACCACGGCGGCCGACAGCCAGCCGCAGGTCGAGATCCACGTCCTGCAGGGCGAGCGGGAGATGGCCCAGTACAACAACACCCTGGGCAAGTTCCAGCTGACGGGCATCCCGCCGGCGCCGCGTGGCGTGCCGCAGATCGAAGTCGCCTTCGACATCGACGTCAACGGCATCGTGCACGTGTCCGCGGTCGACAAGGCCACCGGCAAGGAGCAGTCGATGACCATCACCGGTCAGTCCGCGCTGCCCCGCGAGGACATCGACCGCATGGTCCGCGACGCCGAGCAGTACGCCGAGGAGGACCGCAAGGCCAAGGAGGCTGCGGAGATCCGCAACACCGCCGACAGCCTGCTGTTCCAGACCGAGTCGCTCGTCAAGGACAACGACGACAAGATCGACGCCACGATGAAGGCCAACCTCGAGCAGGCCCAGACCGACCTGCGGACGGCCCTCGAGGGCGAGGACACCGAGAAGGTGAAGGACGCATCGGACAACCTGATGCGCGTCAGCCAGGAGATCGGCCAGGCCCTGTACGCGGCCGGTGCCGACCAGGGCGCCCCGAGCGCCGGCGCCCCGACCGAGGAGGACGACGACGAGATCGTCGACGCCGAGGTCGTCGACGAACCCGACACCGACGAGGACGCCTGATCCCCGTGACCGACGACGCCACGACCGACCCCACGCCCGAGGCCCCGGATGCGCCGGGGTCCTCCGGCGGCGAGGACACCGCCGGCGCCGACCCCACCACATCAGGTGAGGCGGCGCTCGGCGCCGAGACCGCGCCCGAGCACCACCCGGAGGGGCTGCACGACGTGTCGGAGGCGACGCTGGACAGCGATGCCGCCGACGTCGACGCCCCGCCGGAGCTGACACCCGAGGAGATCGCCCAGGTCGTCACCGAGCGCGACGAGCTCACCGACCAGATGCTCCGGGCCCGCGCCGACTTCGACAACCTCAACAAGCGCCGTCAGCGCGAGGTGGCCGAGGCCCGCGATCGCGGTGCCGCGGCCCTGGCCGAGCGGCTGCTGGACGTGCTGGACAACTTCGGCTTCGCCCTGCAGGCCGCCGCGGTGTCGGAGGACACCCAGCTGGCCAAGGGTGTGGAGCTGGTCCACGGCCAGCTCGTCCAGGCCTTGTCCGAGGCCGGCCTGGAGGAGGTGCCCGGTGTGGGTGCGGAGTTCGACCCCGCCCACCACGAGGCGCTCATGCACGAGGAGGACGGCGAGGAGCGCGACCACCCCGAGGTCGTGGAGGTCCTTCGCACCGGTTATCGCTTCAAGAACCAGCTGCTCCGCGCCGCCTCGGTCAAGGTCGTGGGCTGACCGCTCCCGCGACCCGGAAGACAACGAGGAGGTGACCCGTGTCACAGGCTGACTGGCTGGAGAAGGACTTCTACAAGGTGCTCGGCGTGTCGAAGACCGCCAGCATCGACGAGATCAAGAAGGCCTATCGCAAGGCTGCGCGCACCAACCACCCCGACGCCAACCCCGACGACCCCAAGGCCGAGGAACGCTTCAAGGCCGCGTCAGAGGCCAACGAGGTGCTGTCGGACCCCAAGAAGCGCCAGGAGTACGACCACATCCGCGAGCTGGCGGCGTCCGGCGGCATCGGTGGGTTCGGCGGCATGCGCGGCGGGTTCCCCGGCGGCGGTGGCGGGCAGGCCAACTTCGACCTCAACGACCTGCTGGGCAGCATCTTCGGCGATGGCGCAGCGGCACCCGGCGGGTTCGGCGGCGCACGGCGGACCCAGACGGCCGCACGCAAGGGGGAGGACCGTCGCGCCGAGGTGACCCTCTCCTTCGAGGACGCCCTCGCCGGCGCCGAGGTCACCCTCCGGGTCATGGGCACGGCCGTGTGCCAGGTCTGCAAGGGCACGGGCTCCCGGCCCGGCACCCGTCCGGTGCAGTGCCCCCGCTGCCAGGGCAGCGGCGTGCAGGACCAGAACCAGGGCATGTTCAGCTTCAGCCAGCCGTGCACCAACTGCGGCGGCCGCGGCGAGCTGATCACCGACCCGTGCACCAACTGCCACGCGAGCGGGGTCGAGGAACGCGCCCGCACCCTGCGGGTCCGCGTGCCCGCTGGTGTCAGCGACGGCCAGACCATCCGGCTCAAGGGCAAGGGCGAGGCAGGTCGTGGCGGCGGCAAGCCCGGCGACCTGTACGTGAAGGTCCACGTCGCCGACCACCCGGTCCTGCGACGCAAGGGCGACCACCTGACCATGACCCTGCCCGTGACCTTCGCCGAGGCGGCGCTCGGCGGGAAGGTGACCGTACCGACGCTCGACGGGCCGGTGACGCTGAAGATCCCGGCGGGGACCGAGTCCGGTCGGACGATGCGTGTCCGTGGCCGCGGCGCCCCCAAGGAGGGCGGCGGCTTCGGTGACCTGCTGGTCACCGTGCAGGTCACGGTGCCGCCCAAGCTGACCAAGACCCAGAAGAAGCTGGTAGAGGAGTTCGCCGCCATGGACGACTCCACCCCCCGCGCCCACCTCGACGAGATGTTGGCCGGTGGTGGTGCGTGATGCGCGAACGGGCCGTCTACATCATCTCGGTCGCCGCCGAGCTGGCGGGCGTGCACCCGCAGACGTTGCGCACCTACGAGCGTCGCGGGCTGATCAAGCCGGCGCGGACGTCGGGTGGGACCCGGCGGTACTCCGCGCGTGACGTCGAGCGGGTGCAGCTGATCCAGGAGCTGACCCAGGGCGACGGCGTCAACCTGGCGGGCGTCCTGCGCATCCTCGCGCTGGAGGACCGGCTGGAGCAGATGGAGGCCAAGCTGGCCGAGGCCCAGGAGGAGGTGCGGCAGGTCCGCGTCGAGGCCACCCGGGCGCTGCGGGCCATGCAGGAGTCCTCCCGGTCGGAGATCGTGCTCTACCGCCCACCCCAGATCGAACGCCACCGCGGCTCCCGCCGCCGCTAGCCCCTCCGGCCCGTACGGGTCGGTCCGCCGTGGGGACGGTGCGCTGGGGGCTGGGTGCGTGGGGCTGGTCGAGGTGGGCACGGCCGGACATGGAAATGTGCACTTCCGCGCGCATCCCGGCCGAGCTGCCCACAACGCTCACCACCTCGTGCAGCTTCGCCAGCCCGTGAACGAAGCTGCACAACACGCCGCGCCGGGACCGTGACCAAGCCGCGAAGGGCCGCGCCGAGGCCGTGGCCAGGCCGCACGCTCTGGAGGCGGCCGATCAGGGACCGACGGCCGGAAATGTGCATTTCCGCGCGCATCCCGGCCGAGCTGCCCACAACGCTCACCACCTCGTGCAGCTTCGCCAGCCCGTGAACGAAGCTGCACAACACGCCGCGCCGACACCGCCGTTGCCCCGGCGTGGCCGTCAACCGCCCGTTCCCCGGGTGCCGTGGGCGGGCCGCCGCACGACGGGCTCGGTCAGTGGCCCGGGCAGGCAGCGTCGAGGAGCGGGTAGGGGTTGGTGTCGGGGCCGTGTCGGCCGGCCGGGCGCCACTGGATGTGGAGGTGCGGCGGGGTGCTGGCCGCGTTACCGGTTCGGCCCACGTAGCCGATCACCTCGCCGCGGTCGACGTGCCGTCCGGGTTCGGCGCTCCGCGCGAAGCCCGACAGGTGGGCGTAGTACCAGGCGTGCCCGTCGTCGGTGCGCAACCACACGATGTTGCCGCCCAGCCCCGCACCCACCCGCACCTCCGCGATCGTGCCGTCGGCGACCGCGACGAGCGGCTGGCCCTCGGCGGCGAACAGGTCCTGCCCCAGGTGGACGCGGTCGTCCCCCCGCGGGAAGTGCCACGAGTCGATGAAGGTGACCGGCGCGACGACGGGGCAGGCGACGGGGCCACCTCCTGGGAACATCCCATCGGACAGGGCCGTGGCCTCGGCCTCGTAGGCCGCCGCGATGGCCAGGACCTCGTCCACGTACGCCCCGCTCCGGTTGTAGGTGAAGACCGCAGACCTGGCCGCATCGGGTCTGGTGAGGTCAGGGGAGGAGTTGCACAGGTACGCGGCGGCCGACTCGGCGACGTCGTGGATGTCCTGCGGATCGGTGTGCCCGTCACCATCGGCGTCGCGCCCCCACATGGCCCAGGTGCCGGGGATGAACTGCATCGGGCCGACCGCGCGGTCCCAGACCGGATCGCCGTCGAGCCGGCCCTCGTCGGTGTCGCGTATCGCCGCGGTGTTGTTGCTGCCGTCCAGGCGGATGCCGATGATCGGCGGGGTGGCGCGGCCGGCGCCGTCGAGCTGGCTGCCGCCGTACCGTCCGTGGTCGCTCTCGACCTTCCCGATCGCGGCGAGGAGTGCCCAGCTGATCGTGCACGGCGGGGTGAGGCCTCCCGCGGCGGTCGCCCCGTCGACGTAGGCCTGCAGCGCGACGACGGGGATGTCGGGATGCTGGAGGACCCCACCGCCGTCATCGGCCCCGACGAAGAGCATCGGCATCGCGAGGACGCCCAGCACTGGCAGCCCGGCGAGCACAAGGGCCTTCATCGGCCGGCTCCGGGGCGACCACGCGATCCGGTTGGCCGAGCGTCCCCGCCGTCGGCTGCGGCCGCACGGCGGAGGCCGATCTGCACGGCCCTGCCAGCGGCGCCCGGTCGGCCGCGACGAGGTCGATCCGGCGGCCCACCCATCGGGTGGGGTGACCCGTCGCCGTCGTGTCCCGGGCCGAGCGCCGCCGGGGTGTGGAAGGCCTGCTCGAGCGACCGTTCGACGCCGAGGCCCTCCACGTCCCAGCCGCCACCGCGTTCGGCGAGCACTCGGACGGGCACGCCGTCCCAGCTCGACGTCGCCGAGCGGTCGGGAACACTCGGCGGGGGCCGGTCCGCCGAACGGGACGAGGAGGCACGCTGCTCGGCGCCATGCGGGCCAGTGGGAGCGTCGACCGTGGCGACCATCCACGCACGACTGGACGTCGTGCTGGAGGCGAACATGCCGGCGACGGCGTGGACCGGCGTGTCACGTGGAACCCCACCGGGTGCCGGACCTGCCTCGGACGTCCGGTGGAGGTCGGGCACCACGACCGCACGAGGCGGGGCGAGCAGGACACCACCAGCCCCGGGGATGCGTGCGGGGAGGACGCCGGTCCCATGGACCGGGACGGCACGGTCGCCCCCGGTTCCGTGTACCAGCACGTCGGGGTCGCCACCCGCCCCGGGCGACACCACACGAGGTGATGCCGCTCGAGGGGGCGCCGCACGACGTGATGCCGGTGAGTCAGCGACGGCACGCCCGAGCACGTCCACCGGCGGCCGCCCCGCGTCCCCCGAGGACCCGGCAACCCCCGACGACCCGGCAGCCCCCGACGACCCCGCGTGGCCCGACGACCCGACACGCCCCGGCGACCCCACACGCGCGGCCGGCTGGGACGAACCGGTTGGCCCACCAGCGCCCGATCCCGCAACGGGGTGGCCGGCGGCCGGCGTCGACCCGGCGGCGGCCGCCACGCCGACCTGGGTCGAGGACGTCCTGGTCGCAGCCGCAGCCACGAGGAGCCGCTGGCCGCGTCCGGCGGTCTGGACCCCCTCGCCGCTGCGGCTGCCGCGCATGGCGGCCACTGCGGACAGGCCGCCGGTCTTCACGGCCATGGCGGCCCCGACCGCCTGCGTGGCTGCACCCTTCAGGCGCTGCTCGGGGTCACCGCCGACCGCACCGACGTCGGCACCGGGGCCCGCCGCGCGCGCCGAGATGCTCTGGGCCGCGAACCGCATCGAGCCGAAGACCTGTCGTCGCAGCGCCACGACCGCCCACGCCGCGCCGGCGCTCGCGAGCATCCGCATGGCCACGGGCTGGTCCTGCATCCCCGTCTGCAGGGCGTGCACCGCCTCCACGAGCAGGACGAGCAGCACCGCGGACCCGAGGAAGAGCACCCCGACCTTCAGGACGGCGTGGCCCCATCGGGCCAGCAGCTCGCGACCGGTGCCGGGGGCGATACCGGCCGTCAGCGCGAACGGCATCACCACGACGAGCAGCGCCCCGGCCACCTGACCCAGCAGCAACATCACGGCGACGATCGCGATGGCAGCCGCGAACGCCACGCAGGCGATGAGGTGGGCGAGGGCCCCGACGAGGCGATCCACACCCATGTGTGCGTTGAACGCCACGTGGTCCTCGCACCCGGCCTCCTCCATGCGATCCCGGGGGAAGTCGTCGTCGCCCCACGGTCCCTTCTGCAGCAGGGCGTCGGCGACCTGGCGACACCCGCCGGTCGGCACGCTGCCCCACTGCAGCGTCATCCACGGGTCGGCGACGAAGGTTCCGTGGGCCGTGGCTGCGAAGCCAGAAGGCAGCGCCGACCCCTGGGGTTCGCCGCAGGGGCCGGGCTCGCGATCGGCCTCACCCGTACCGAGGTCGACGATGGCCAGCGTCGTCCCCGCCAGCACACGGAGCCCTCGGCAGGCAGCGGTTGTGGGCTGCGCCACGAGCGCCGTCGCCATCGCGGTGATCGCCATGGCCACGACGATCTCGGTGGCGCCCGCATGGGCCCGATGGCGCAGCAGCAGCCAGCCGCCACGCGCGACGGCCAGGAGCAGCGCCAGGTGGATCAGCTGCAACCCCCCGATCACCCGGGTGGCGTAGACCTCCGCCAGCCGGCCGGCGGGCCCGGCGAGCACGCGACCGAGGTCGAACCGGAGGACCCATTCGACGACGTGCAGACCCAGCGCCACCGTCCAGCGCGCGATGGTGAACAGGCTGCGCGCCTGCAGGGCCACGATGCGGTCGAGCACACCCACCGACGCCCCGAGCTCGTAGTGCGACGACGGGGTGTCGCCGCCCGGGACGCCGAACATCGCCCCGAGCAGGTCCTGGCCGGCGGCGTCCGGCGGGTCCTCCCGCTCGATCGTCCGCAGCGCCCCGGCGACATCGGCTGCAGCGGGACGCATCGCCGCCGGACCGACCACGAACAGGACGACGAACAGGCCCACGAACACGGCGACGAAGACGGCATGCGCGGCACCTGTCGCTGGACGACCGCCCCTCCTCACCCCGTGACCTCCCTGTCCTGCCGCGCGTCGGATGCGGTCGAATGGGGCACCGACGACGACACGGGGCTCGACATCGGGGTCGTGTCCAGCGCCGCCCGGACCGCCGGGTCGGCCGGCGGCAGGACCTGGACGAGACCGACCCGGTCGGCGACGTCACGCAGCAGGCACTGGCCCGTCCCGAGCTCGCTGCTGACCAGCTCGACCATCGAGTCGGTGGCGGGCAGGCCCATGAACTCCAGCGCGGCTGCGGCCGCGCCACGGGACTGGCGGAACAGCACCCGCATGCCGAGCAGGTCCCGCAGGGCGTCCTCGCCGAGGTCGGTCGGGTGCTGTGACAGCACCCAGACGGCGGCGTTGTGCTTGCGGCCGTCACGGATCGTGTCGAGGAGCAGCTGGCGCCCCTGTGGGCTGGCGGTGAGCGCCCAGGCCTCGTCGACCAGCACCGCGCCGAAGCGATCGTCGGCGAACGCGAGGGTCCGCGAGACCGCGGCGACCAGGTACAGCAGCGCCTGCCCGAAGACCTGCTCGGGAAGCAGCTGCTTGGCGAGGTGCTCCAGCCGCATGGCATCGCGGTCCGGAAGGGCCAGCCCGGGCGCGTGGAAGCAGATGAGGTCGGCATCCAGCTGCAGGGGTGGCCGGTCGGCGAAGACCAGCTGGGACAACGGATGCTCACGGTACGCCTGGAGCTTGCGGCGCAGGACCCGGGCCTCGGGTTCCCCGGAGGCGTCCAGCCGGTCGAGGACGTCGACCAGCCGACCGTCCTGCGACGCCACGTCACGGACCGCGGCGGCGAGCACGGCACCGTCCACATCGGTCGGCGTCGTTCGGGTCAGGACGCTGAGGAACCCCAGCGCCACCCGGATGCGGTCCTCACCGGCGAAGACACGCAGCGGGTCCATGCCGACGGGCGCAGACGGGTCCAGCTCGACCACCGCAGCGGTGCCGTCGACGGCGCCTGCCAGCCGCACGTACTCGCCGGCGGTCGTCCGGTCGAGGGTGACCACGCGGCCTCCCCGTGCGACGGTGCCGAGCACCACCCGCTTGACGAAGAACGACTTGCCGCTGCCCAACGCGCCGAAGACGCCGAGCGACCCCGACCGGTTGGTGGCGGGTCCGTGGGCCGGGTCGAGCAGCACGGCTTCGGGCAACGCACCGGCGATGGACACGCCCAGCGGCATGCCCTGCGGATCGCCGACGCTGGCCCCGGCGAACGGGGCACCGGCGGCGAGGTCGCGGGGCAGCATGAACTGCACGTAGTCGCGACACACCGCGGGGGCGGGGACGCCCGGCAGGCCCGCGGCGAACAGGGGGACCTGCCCGCCGGTGGGACGGTGCACGGCGTATCCCCACGGCTCCAGCAGGTCACCGAGCTGGGAGGCGCGGGCGTCGAGCTGGCCGACGTCGTCACCCCAGACGGTGAACCCGATCGTGACCTCGAGCTCCGGGTCACCGGGGTTGGCGGCCAGGGCCGACTGCTCCTCACGGATGCCGTGCAGCGCGTCGGCGAGGGTGTCGGGCGGGCCGGTCGGCTCGCCGTCGTACTCCGCGACCTGCGCGGTCAGCTGTCGTTGCTGGCGACGGGCACGGGTCTGGGCCGCGGCGTTTGGCACGGCGTCCAGGCGGGCGACCCAGTCCACGGGGAACGGGGCGAGGTCGGCGACGGCGAACCACTCGCCCCCGCCCGGGTAGGCGAACGCCGGTGGCATCTCGGAGATGACGAGGGTGGACTGGAAGGAGGTGCCCTGTTCGTTGTCGACGCGCAGGTACCGCCGGTGGCGACCGCGGCCGGGGTCGTGTGCCGTCCCGCCCTCGTGGAGGACGGCGTCGCCGAGGCTGCCGGTCAGCGGGCGCGGACCATGGTCGCCGGCGGGCGCGGGGAGTGGCGGGGGAGGATCGGCCACGCCGCGGAGGAACGCCCGCTGGTACAGCCATCGCAGCTCCGCGGGGTGCGCCGGCTGGACCCGGAGGGTCCTGGACAGCCGGGTGCCCAGCTCCTCTGCCCGGCGGTGGGACGTACGATCGTCGATCCGGGACGGGCCGGGCCCGTCGATGCCCAGCACGTCCCCGACGATCGCCATGGCGCTCTCGACGAGGGTGCGACCGTGGGGGTCGACGATGCGTGCGGCGAGGTAGACCCGCCGTTCGACCGGCCCGCGCTCCAGCAGGGCCCGGGCGTCGGGACCAGCAGCATCCCGCCAGCGGGCCAGGCGGTCGGGACGGACGCCTCGGGTGAAGGCCTCGCCCAGCTCCTGCGGACCGACCCGGCGGTGCACCCCGATCACCTGCGCGTGGCGTGGCAGCGTCGTCAGCGCCGAGCGGACTCGCCCGTGCAACGACAGCTTCGCGTCGTCGGACAGGAACGGGTAGCTGGGCAGCTCGACGCGCCAGACCGCCCAGACGGCGCCGTCGTGGGTCCACAGCCGGTTGCCGGCAACGGCTCGAGCGGGCAGCCTCATCCGGTGGGCACCCGGCGTTCGGGACGGTCGGCCGTGCGGACGCCGATGCGCAGGGGGCGCGTGGCACGCACCGGTCGCCCTGCACGGGTGCCACGTCGAGGCCGCAGCAGGTAGGTGAGCACGCCGACGGCGAACCGCATGGGTGCGCGTCCCTCGACGACGGCATGCCGGACGGCCCACGCTGCCGCGACGGGCAGCAGCATGGCCACGACCAGGTCCATGGCGCCGGGCAACCGCGCCCAGACGTGACGGGTCGACAGCTCGATCGCGGCGACACCGACGAGCGCCACGACCTGTGTGGGCGTCAGCGGCGTCGGCAGGGCGTAGCCACCGATGCGACCGATCACGATGGGGAACCGGCGGGCGTGTGTGTAGGTGCGGCACTGCAACGTCGGGCTGCTCACGGCGTGGCCATCCAGTCGCTGGAGTCCTCGGCCACGCGGCCCTCCAGGACGTCGACGTTGCCTGCAGCCCAGACGACGACGGCGGCCAGGATGATGGCCGTCATCGTGGGGACCAGCGCCTTGGTCTTCCACCAGACGCTGGCCACGTAGACCGCAGCTGCAGCGGCGATGGCCGCGGTGATGACGTCGCTGACGTCACCGATCATGTTGCTGAGGAAGTCGATCACTTCGGTTCACCTCGGGGTTGGCGTTGGAGGGGCTGGGGCTGGGGGACAGGGCGGGTCATGGGCCGGTGGGGACGAGGGGGAGGGCGGGAAGCACGCGCACGACCTCGATCCGGCCCTCCGCTTCGACGAGCAGGAGGGGGTACTGGGCGACCACGACGCTCCCGTCGTGCCGTCGCAGCTCGACCTCGGCCATGACCGCGACCGCGGAGGCCGACACGCGGTGGCGAGCGACCCGACGCACCGACATCTCGGCGACAGGCCGGTCCAGCGCAGCCAGGCCGCTGTCGACCGCCGTCCAGCGCTCGACCTCGCCCGTCCCCAGCAGCACGGCCCGGAGGAACCCCTCGACGGTCGTGGCCAACGGGTCGTCGGGCACAGGTGGCTGGAGGGCACCGAGGGCAATCGAGACCGACGGCTCGGAGTCCGGCGTTGGGACCAGCGCGGGCACCCCCTCCACGACCGGACCACCCGACGTCTCGGCGATGGTCACCTGCCAGGACTCCAGCGCGCCGTCGCGGCCCAGGACCATGACCGTGACCCCCCACCGACCGGGCCCGGCGGGGAGGGCGGCCACCGCGGCCACGTCCAGGGGGGAGGGGGCGTGCAGGCCGTCCGGCGACCCGGTGTCGGCAATGGCTGGACGGAGCTGCTGGTGCACGGGCTGCAGCCGGGCCGGCGGACCCGATCGGCTGGTGACGTGCTGGAGGACCACGAGCTCGGCGAACGCGGGTGTCCCGACGTCGGGAACAGCAGTGGGTGCCGGTTGCCGCCCGGCGACGGTGGCGACGACCATGGCGGCCACGCCGAGGACGGGACCAGCCGCAACGGCCACCCACAGCGCGAGCTGCAGGAGGCGAACCGGGGCGGGCGGTGTCATGGCCGTCCGTCGCCGGTGTCCGCTGATGGCTGGGTCACCACGTCGGGCAACCGCAACCGTTCGCCCGGGTGGATCACATCGGGGTCGCCGCTGCGGAGCGTCGGCAGGTTGTCCTGCACCAGACGCGACCAGTAGGCGTGGACCTCCACGTCGCGCGGCGCCGGCAGCCCGTCCCGGAGGAGATGGGCGCGGGCGATGACCCACAGGTTCTCGCCGGGCGCGACCACGTGGGTCCCCGGGTCGGCCTCGTCGCCCGGATCCGGGCCGCCGGGTTCGGCGGGCACGGCTTCGGGATGGGCGGGCATCGCGGTCGAGGCGGGATCGTCCATGGGCAGGGCCTGGCCGTCCGGGGGCGACACCGGAACGTCCAGCGGCGGGACCGGAACGTCCAGCGGCGGGACGGGCAGGGACCACGGCACCGGCAGGCGCACCGGGGTGGAGGGGCCCAGCCACGCTGCCGTATCGGGTCCATCACCGGCGGGTGCCTGCGACGACAGGTCTGCCAGCGAGCGGGGACGGGGATCGCTGAAGTCCGGGGACACCTCCGACAGGGCCAGCGGCAGGTCTGCCGGCGTGACGGCAGCCGCAGGCCCGGCCATGACCCCGACGAGCACCACCGTGCCGAGGGCTTGGTCGACCACCTGTCGGATCCACGCAGGCGCCACACGACGACCCCCACCGGACCGGACCACCATCACGAGGTCGGCCACGGTGACCAGCAGCATCCACGTCGAGGCCAACGGGGTGACCGCGAACAGCAGAAGGCGTGCCAGCGCCGCAGCCGTGGCGTCGGCCAGCGCGGGCGGATCCGCCAACGCCGCGCCGACCTCGGGGCAGGCGAGGCCGAACAACCACGCGGTGCTCGCGGCCTGGACCATCAGCAGGACGATCAATCGTGTCATCGTGAATCACGTTAGATCACGTCAAGGCTTCTCGTACATGACAATGATCCACAGGCCCGTGGAAAACCATGGGGGTCCTGCGCGGTAGCCTCCGCGCACCCCCGTTTCCCCGAACACATCAGCGAGGTCACAGAGCCATGGCAGGAGTCGAAGGACGCGTCGTCGCCATCACCGGAGCAGGCGGAGGGCTGGGCCGCCAGCACGCCCTGCTGTTCGCGTCGCGCGGCGCGAAGGTGGTCGTCAACGACCTGGGTGGGTCGCGCGACGGCACGGGTGCCGGCAGCGCGATGGCCGACCAGGTCGTGGAGGAGATCACGTCTGCCGGCGGCGAGGCGGTCGCCAGCTACGACAACGTGGCCACCGAGGAGGGCGGCGCGGCGATCGTCCAGACAGCGCTGGACACCTTCGGCCGGATCGACGTGGTCGTGAACAACGCCGGCATCCTTCGCGACGGCACCTTCCACAAGATGACCGCCGACAACTGGGACTCGGTGCTGAAGGTCCACCTCTACGGCAGCTACAACGTGACCCGCGCCGCCTGGCCGCACTTCCGTGACCAGTCGTCGGGCAAGGTCATCATGACCACCTCGACCTCTGGGTTGTACGGCAACTTCGGTCAGGTCAACTACGGCGCCGCCAAGCTCGGGATGGTCGGGATGATGAACTCCCTCGCCATGGAGGGCGCCAAGTACAACATCAAGGTCAACTCCGTCGCGCCGATCGCCGCGACGCGGATGACCGAGGACCTGTTCAACGACGAGATGCTCAAGCAGTTCGACCCGGCGTACGTCTCACCGCTGGTCGTGCACCTGGCGAGCGACGAGATGACCGACTCGGGCTGGATCGTCCTGGCCGGGGCCGGTCAGTACGCCCGGGTGCACTTCTCCCAGGCCAACGGCGTCCACTTCGACGAGGTGCCCACTCCCGAGGCGCTCGGCGAGAAGTGGGACCAGATCACCGACATGACCGGCGCACCCCTCGGCAAGCCCTTCGGCACCGAGTAGCTGGTCAGGCCGACGGGGGCAGGCGTCGCAGGATCTCCTGCACCCCGTCGCGCAGTTCGCGGACGTCCTTCTGGAACTCCGTCATCCGTCGCTCAGTGGAGGGATCAGCTGGGGAGCAGCGCGGCGAGTACGGCGTCGCTGATCGCCGCGATGCCGCCCGCCACGTGGATCGTGCCGATCGCGTCGGCGTGGGAGCGGATCAGCGCCGTCGTCTCCGGGGACCCGCTCGGGTCCTGGCCGTCGACCAGCACCAGCGGCACGCCTGCGTGGCCCGCGGCCGCACCGGCGACCAGGCCGTCGGGGAACCCGCGACCCGTCGCCACCCACACACCGTCCATCGACAGGCCGTCGGCGATGCCGGCCTCGGCGATCGCCGCCGACGTGCCGTACCGGGTCGGGCCGGCGATCCGCGCGACGGTCGCGCCGGTCCCGGCGACCGCCGTCGACACCGCCGCCGACAGCACACCCTCGCCGCCGACCAGCGTCACCTCGACACCATCGCCGATGCGCGAGGACACCTCCTCCGGGAGGTCGCCCGCGCGTGCCAGCAGCACCGGCGTGCCCGCAGCGGCCGCGACCGCGGAGGCCGACAGCGCGTCGGGGAACACCTCGCCGGACGCCACCACGGCCGCACCCTCGATCCCCACCCGGTCGGCGACAAGGCCCGCCGTCTCGTACCGGGTCTCGCCACCGATCCGTTCGACGTCCAGGCCGAGCGCCTCGAGATCGTCTGCCACGGTCGCCGACAGCGCCGCCTCCCCGCCCAGCAGCACCGCGTCCGTGGCACCCAGGCGGTCGATCTCCGCCTGCGTCGCCATGGACAGCGCGTCGGGTTCGGTCAGCAGCAGCGGCGCCCCCTCGGCCACCGCGAGCGGCGCGCCGGCAAGCGCGTCGGCGAACGTGGCGGCCGTGGCGATCACGACGGTATCGGCGCGGTCCAGCGCCACACCCGACACGGCCGCGGCGGTCGCCACCCGGTCGTGGCCGGCGTGCCGCAGGAACGGTCCCTCGACCACGTCCACGGTGGCGTACCCCTCCGCTGCGTAGAGGTCCTCGTCCACCGACACGGTCAGCCAGTGCTCACCGGTGTCGTCCAGCAGCATGCCGTCGACGGTGTAGGTGTAGACGCCGTCCCCGACCTCCGTCGCGGACTCGCGGACGATGGGCCAGTGGTCGCGCTCGTTGACCAGCACGGTGGGCTCCAGGCCCGTCGCCGCCTGCCCGGTCGGCTGGGTCACGGTGATCGTGACCTCCAGCGGCACACCGGTCGGGTGCTGGTCGGGCACGTCGACGCGGACGGTGGGGACCTCCCGCAGGGCAAGCAGCTCCGGCGGGACGTTCTGCACGTCGAGCATGAAGCGGGTCAGGAACTCCGTCACTCGCTCGTGGGAACCGGCCGGGATGTGGTCGGTCGTGTCCTCGGTCGTGTGGTAGTAGCTGGAGGAGGAGAAGGTCGAGAAGCCCTGCACCCCGGCGGTGTAGAAGGGCTGCAGGTCGGTGGGGATGATCCCGCCCTGGATCGACCGGATCGCCGGGGCGGTGGTCGGGACGCCGACGTGTCCCGTCTGGGCCAACGAGGTGGCGATCACGGTGTTCATGCCGGGGCTGACGGTCCCGAAGATGAGGTTGACCAGCGACGCGTCCAGCTCCGTCTCGCCCAGCTGGGTCGCGGCCGAGGTCATCTCGAGGTTCTGGTTGACGACGATGTTCTCGACGAGGTCCGGGTGGTTGCGGACCCAGTCGTAGCTGCCGACCAGTCCGGTCTCCTCCGCATCCCAGGCGCCGAACATGACGGTGTAGGCGGGGTCGACGTCGGCGAGCGCCTCGACCATCTGCAGCATCGAGCCGATGCCCGAGCAGTTGTCGACCGCCCCGTCGAACCACGAGTCGTAGTGCCCCCCGACCATGACGATCCGGTCGGGGTACGTCGTGCCGACCCTGGTCCCGATCACGTTGACGCCGACCGCGTCCTTCTTGGCCGCGTCGACGGTCAGGCGCATCCGCAGGGTCCCGGCGTCGGCCAGGTCCCTCAGGGTGGCCCCGTCGTCGGAGCCGACGGTCACGGTCGGGATGGTGGGGGAGGGGTGCTGGGCGAACCGGACGGTGCCGACCTGGATCAGGTTGTCGGGTGCCTCGGAGACGTAGAGCATCGCCGCGCCGCCCTGGGCGACGACCTCGTTGAGCTGGGCCGAGCGGTGGAACGTCGTGTCGCGGTCGACGAGGACGATCTTCCCCTCGGCGTCGACCCCTGCGTAGTCCTGCGAACGGCCCGTGCCGACGTACACGACCTCGGCCTCGACGGTCCCGATGCCGCCGTAGGCGAACGACGTCGCCGGGACGGTGCCGACCGCGTCGTCGGGGGCGAGGACCTCCGCGGCGACCTCCTCCACGTCGAACACCGGCATGTGGAAGGTCTCGCGCTCGACGTCCAGGCCGTTGGCGGCGAAGAACTCGGCGATGTGATCGGCCATGGCCGCGTCGGCGGGTTCACCCGGCTGCTTGCGGCCGAGGTCGGCGCACCACTGGGTCTCGCGGATCACCGTGGCCACGTCCTCCTGCGCCACCGCGGCGGTCGGGAGGAGGAGCGCCACGGTGAGGGTGCCGATGAGCAGGCGAGCGGTGAGGGCGAGCGGACGCACGGAACGGATCTCCGGGAGGTGGACGAACGGTGAGACGGGGGTGACGACGAGTCGATGGTGACACGCTCGCCGTTGCCGCCCCGTTACGGCGGGGGTGCGACCACGAGGTCTACTTCGGTGCCATGAGCGAGAACCGATGGCTGGCCAAGCGCGACGGCGTCCCCCGCGGCAGCGACTACGACGCCCGCATGGCTGCGGTGGAGGAGCGCGGCCAGTACATGCACGGCGAGGCCGACCGCGTGCAGGCGTACGAGCCGCGGACGGTGCTGGACGCCGGTTGCGGGACGGGCCGGGTGGCCGTGGAGCTGGCGCGTCGTGGCCTCGAGGTCGTGGGCGTCGACCTGGACCCGTCGATGCTGGAGGTCGCCCGGACGAAGTCCGATGCGGTGGAGTGGATCGAGGTCGATGTCGCCGAGCTCGACCTGGGCCGGACGTTCGACGTCGTCGTGGCAGCCGGCAACGTGATGATCTTCCTGACGCCGGGTACCGAGCCGACGGTGACACGCCGGCTGGCTGCCCACCTGGCGCCCGGCGGCACGCTGGTCTGCGGGTTCTCGCTGGCCGGGGACCACCTGTCGCTGGAGGACCACCACGCCCACTGCACGGCGGCGGGCCTCGAGCCGGTGGAGGACCTGGCGACGTGGGAAGGCGAGTCCTACGTCGGCGGCGACTACGTCGTCAGCGTGCACCGGCGGCCCGCCACGTAACGGGTACCACCGCCCTCGACGAACGGACTAGGCTCGCGGCCATGCCCGAGCCGACCGAGGACCTGTACTCCACCGACGCCTACCTGCGCACCTTCGAGGCGGTCGTCGCCGACGTCGACGTCGACGTCCACCGGGTCGCGCTGAACCGGACCGCGTTCTACCCCGGCGGCGGTGGGCAGCCCGCCGACCGAGGGACCCTCGTGTGGGGTGACGGATCGGCGGAGGTGACCAAGGTCGGCAAGGACAAGGCGGTCGTTTGGCACCAGCTGGGGGAGGACGACCCGCTGCCGGACCCGGGCACGACGCTGGAGGGAACGCTGGACTGGGACCGTCGGCACCTGCTGATGCGGACCCACACCGCCCTGCACATCCTCTGCGGCGTCATCTGGGCCGACTTCGGCGTCGCGGTGACCGGCGGCAACATGGACCCGGGCAAGGGACGGCTGGACTTCGAGCTGGACGCCATGTCAGCAGAGCTGGGCGAGCGCGCCGAGAAGCGGATCAACGAGGAGATCGCCGCTGCCCGCGAGATCATGGTGGAGTTCGTGGGCCGCGCCGCCGCCGACGAGGATCCCGCCCTGATCCGCACCAAGGCCAACCTGATCCCCGCCTTCATCGACCCGCTGCGCGTCATCGACATCCGCGGCCTCGACAAGCAGGCCGACGGCGGCACCCACGTCGCCACGACCGCCGAGGTCGGTCGGGTCGAGGTCACCAGGACCGAGTCCAAGGGCAAGGCCAACAAGCGCATCCGCCTGGTGGTCCACGACGCCTGACGACACCGTGCGGTGGAGGGGGGACGGCATGGGCGATGACACGGTGCTGCCGGTCGTGGCCGACCACTGGGACGGCCAAGGCCGAGGGCACCTCGGCGCGGTTCGTCGTCGGTGACGCCGCCGACCCTCCCCTCTCCATGGGTTCGGTCGACGTGGTGCTGGTCCGCCACGTCGTCTGGACGCTGCCCGACCCCCATGACGCCCTGCGCCGGTGGACATCGCTGCTCCGGCCCGGCGGCCGGCTGGTGCTGGTGGAGGGGCGTTGGGGGCAACCCGACGCACAGCCGGGCCCAGACGCCGACCACGGCGACTACACCCCGATCCACACCCGGCTGCCCTGGTACGGCGGGGTGACACCCGACGCCCTGGCCGCTGCCCTCGACCCGCTGGTGGCGGACATCGAGGTCCACGACCTCGCCGACGACGACGTGCTCTGGGGGCACGCGGTCACCGACATCCGCTTCGCCCTGATCGCCCGAGCTGCCACGCCCTGACCACGGCGGTTCCCGCCGAATCCCCCACGCCGCCGGCCCGGACTAAGTACGCTGCCGGTCGCGGAGCAGGCACGCGGAGTCGAATCGTCGTGCCGCAGAACAAGGGGCACCACACACATGAGCTACTTCGTCACCGGCGGCACCGGTTTCATCGGCCGTTTCCTCATCGAGAAGCTGGCCGAGCGCGGTGAGACCATCCACGCGTTGGTCCGCGAGTCGTCGGTCGCCAAGCTGGACGCCATCCGCGAGCGCTGTGGGCTGGACGAGACCCAGCTGGTCGCGGTCGTCGGGGACCTCTCCCAGCCGCGCCTCGGCCTGGACGACGACCAGGTCGCCGAGCTCCGCGGGCAGGTCGACCACCTCTTCCACCTGGCCGCCATCTACGACCTGAAGGCCGACGCCGAACGGCAGCGGATCGCCAACGTCGACGGCACCCAGCACATGGTCGAGCTGGCACATGCCGTCGAGGCCGGCCTGGTCCACCACGTCTCCTCCATCGCCGCGGCCGGTGACTTCCGCGGCTGGTTCCGCGAGGACATGCTCGACGAGGCCACCGGCCTGAAGGACCCGTACTACCGCACCAAGCACGAGTCGGAGAAGCTGGTCCGCGACGAGTGCCAGCGGCCGTGGCGGATCTACCGGCCGGGCATCGTGCTGGGCCACTCCCGCACGGGCGAGATGGACAAGGTCGACGGGCCGTACTACGTCTTCCCGCTGCTCAAGCGACTGCGCCACGCCATGCCGGGCTGGCTGCCGCTGGTCGGCCTCGAGGGCCGGCGGATGAACATGGTCCCGGTCGACTACGTGGCCGAGGCCATGGACCACATCGCCCACCTCGACGCGACGTGGAACGGCAAGGCCTTCCACCTGACGCAGGCCAAGCCGAGGTCGGCCGGCGAGATCATGAACGCCTTCGCCCGCGTGGCCGGGGCTCCCGAGTTCGGCATCCGCGTCGACCCGGCCGTCTTCGAGCTGATCCCGCCGGCCATCAAGACCGGCCTGGGATCCCTCCCCCCGGTGAAGCGGATCGTCAACACGACGATGGACAGCCTGGGCATCCCCAAGCAGCTGCTGACCTACATGTCCAACCCCACCAAGTTCGACATGACCAACACCACGGCGGCGCTGGAGGGCACCGGCATCGAGGCGCCCGACGTCGAGACCTACGCCGACAAGCTGTGGGACTACTGGGCGCGCAACCTGGACCCGGTGCTGTTCCTCGACCGGTCGCTGGAGGGGGCGGTCAAGGGCAAGCGCATCATGATCACCGGCGCGTCGTCGGGCATCGGCGAGGCGGCGGCGATGCAGGTCGCCGAGGCCGGTGGCACCGTCCTGCTCGTCGCCCGCAGCGCCGACAAGCTGGAGTTGCTCAAGACCCGCCTGGAGGAGATGGGCGGCACGGCCTTCGTGCACCCGTGTGACCTGACCGACGGCGAGGACATCCAGCGGATGGTCGACGAGGTCATCGCCGAACACGGCGGCGTCGACGTGCTGGTCAACAACGCCGGCCGCTCGATCCGACGGTCGATCAAGCTGTCCTACGACCGCTTCCACGACTTCGAGCGGACGATGCAGCTGAACTACTTCGGGTCGCTGCGGCTGATCCTCGGGTTCCTGCCGGGCATGCGCGAGCGGAAGTTCGGCCACATCATCAACATCAGCTCGATCGGCTGCCAGACCAACGTCCCGCGGTTCAGCGCCTACGTGGCGTCCAAGTCGGCGCTCGATGCGTTCTCGCGCTGCGCGGCGACGGAGATCATCGACGACAACTGCCACATCACGACGATCTACATGCCGCTGGTCCGCACCCCCATGATCGCACCGACGAAGATGTACGACGCGTTCCCGGCCATCACTCCCGACGAGGCCGGCGCGATGATCACCACCGCGATCATCCAGCGCCCCAAGCGGGTGGCCACGGGGCTCGGCAACACCGCCATGGTCGGCCACGCCGTCGCCCCCAAGCTGATGGACGCCATCCTCAACACGGGCTACCACCTGTTCCCGGACTCCACGGCCGCGAAGAAGGGGGAGGACGCCGTCAACGACGTCACCCCGGCCAAGCCCGAGGAAGAGGCCTCCAGCGAGGGCCTGGCCTTCGCCTACCTCCTCCGCGGCGTCCACTGGTAGGAGCGCGGCTGTGCTGGTCAGGTCGGCCGCGGTGGCCGGTCTGGCGTGTGCGTTGGGCACCCCTGAGGACGGCCGATCCCACACGGGATGAGGGTTCGTGGGCGATGCACGCCCCTTGGCGCCGGGGATACCGCACACCGGCCCAGGGTGGGTGCGATGGACAACCCAACGCGAGGTCGAACGCACACACCAGTCATGTGCGGGGGGCCTCCGAGGTGCCAACGCACCGCCGCAGGGCGCCGGCGAAACGCGAGTGAGACTCGCAGCGCCCGATGCGAAGCGAGGGTCGAGAATCGAGGGAGCGATTCGTCGGTCACGAGCCCGAGGACCGTCCGAACGGAGTGAGGACCAACCAACAACGCCCGAGGACCGTCCGAGCGCAGCGAGGCAGTGTGAAACGACCGTGGCGGCGGAGCCGCCACCATGTCACAGCGTCAGGCTGTAGCCCTCCGCGCGCACGCCGGGGGCGGGCTCGTGGTCGAGCTCGGGGGCGCGTTCGAAGCCGAGCCTGTCGGCCATCTCGCGCAGGGTGTCCATGACCTGCATGGCGGTCAGGACGATGCGTTCCTTGTTCGCGGCCTTGGCCTCGTCGATGGCCCACTGCATCAGCGACTTGCCGACGCCGGTGTGCCGTTCGGTCGGGGGGACCGCCAGCATCCGCATGGCCATCGTGTCCTGCTGCGCACCGCGCCAGTCACGGAACACCGTGACCGACCCGACGATCTTGCCGTCGCGTTCGGCCACGACGATCTCGCCATCACCCCGTCGGCCGTGCACGTTCGCGATGTCCTGGGCGAACATCGACCAGGCGTCGGGCGACATCGTCGCGGCGAACTCCGCGTATGCGTCGACGATCAGCGACGCGACGATGTCGAGCTCGGAGTCCTCGGCATGGCGGATGGTGACAGTCATCGACGCGCATCCTACCCACGTCTCGCAGGCGGCCGAACGGGAAGTTCGGGAGGGGGAGCCAGCTGATCCTCCAACGGTGGTTCGCGAAACAGCAGGTGGGTGCGTCCCCGATGCCCCACGACATCCACACCGATGCGCCACACGTCCTCGACGAGCGCCGGGGTCAGGACGACCTCGGGCGGTCCATCCTGCCGCGCGGCACCAGCAGGTGGTCGCAGTCAGGCGCCGCCAGGTTCGGATCCAGCACGTGCCGGTAGGGCTCGGCTGGCGTGATGCCCCGCTGGAGGAGGGTGCGCTGAACCGCTGGCCCATCCCGCACGCCTGACCCCTGTCGCCGCCGGGACAAAGGGGGACCCGGCGGCGCCGTCCCGCTGTCACGAACCGGTCCGGGGCAGGTAGCCTCCGTGGGGAATCCCGCCCTGACGTGCTGAAAGGACCGCAGCGAGATGCTGGCCGCCAACCGTCGATCGCTGGCTGGGTGGCTCGTGGTGGTGGCATCCGCAGCAGCCGCCGCCCTGCTGTTCTGGCCGTCCGCCTTCGCGCAGGAGGCCGAGCAGGAACTCGCGGACTCCTTCGCGGTCGAGAGCTACGCGCAGAACTGCTCGCGGTGCCACGGCCTCGACGGCCAGGGTGGCGAGGTCCCGACCGACGGCCGTCCGGTGCCGTCGCTGCGCAACAACGACGACCTGACCGTTCCGTACCTGGACCTGGTCCTGCGCACCGGCCGCATGCCCCCCGCCGGCGACCCGTTCGACAACCGCGAACGCCATGTCTTCTACGACGACGCCGAACGCACGGCGCTGGTCGAATGGATGTCGGAGGAGTTCGACATCCCCGGTGAGGTGCCCGAGGTCAACGAGGGCGAGGTCGCCCGCGGCCTGGAGGTCTTCGCCCGCAACTGCGCGCACTGCCACGGCAACGCGGGCGCCGGCGGCACGGCCGGTCGCCAGGCGTGGACGCCGCAGGTCAACAACCTGCCGGGCATCGCCATCGCCGAGGCCATCCGCGTGGGCCCGTTCGAGATGCCGGCCTTCTCCGCCGAGGTCATCCCCGACGAGGACGTCGACGCCGTCGTGGCCTACCTCGAGGCCGTCGACGAGGAACGCGGTACGCCGTTCCTCGGCCTGGTCGAGCTGAACCCGGTCTTCGCGTCGGGCTTCGTCGGACTGCTGTCCCTGGCCCTGCTCGGCTCGCTGGTCTACATCGGCAGCCGGCCGGTGCGCCTGGAGGACCTCATCGACGAGGGGTCGCAGCCCGAGGCCGGGATCACACCCCCCGACGGCCGACCCGCCACGCGGGACGCCGATCCCGACACCACCGACACGAACGACGCCGACCCCGACCACCCCCACGATCCCGACGAGGAGCCCCGGCCGTGAGCCAGGACCCGACCACGAGCCCGATCACGGCCGACGACCAGCCCGAGGATCCCACCGCCCGCCCCGTGCTCGAGCGGCACGTGCTGGAGATGCACGTCCCCGACCCCAGCCGGGCCAACGACGCCTTCGTCGCCTGGACTGCGGGACTCGGCGGCGTGCTCGCCGTCGCCTT
Organism: Euzebya rosea; assembly: GCF_003073135.1. Classification (NCBI taxonomy): domain Bacteria; kingdom Bacillati; phylum Actinomycetota; class Nitriliruptoria; order Euzebyales; family Euzebyaceae; genus Euzebya; species Euzebya rosea. Next base: position 154,305 of record NZ_PGDQ01000014.1, on the reverse strand, counting down.
CGCGCTGGTCCTGCGGTTCGGCGGGCCCCTGCCGGTCTACTCCGGCTGCCTCGCCCTGTCGTTGTTCCTGTTGGGCCTCGCCGTGCGGCGCTACTTCTTCGACCGCTTCCCGGAGGTCGTCGCCGCCGAGCCTCGCGATGTCGTCGAGGAGGACCGCGTCCCCGTCGGCGCTGCGGTGGACCCGACCGCAGGGGACGACGACTACACCCTGATCAAGCCGCTGGAACGCCGTGGCTTCCTGACCCGCATCCTCGTCGGCGCGTTCGGGGCGCTCGGCATCTCCCTCCTCTCCCTCGTGCCCTCCCTCGGCCCCAACGTGGGCAACACCCTGCGGCAGACCCCCTGGGCCCGTGGCGTCCGCGCCGTCAACAACGACGGTGAGCCGCTGCGCCCCGAGGACCTCGCCGTCGGCAACATCGCCTCGGTCTGGCCCGACGGGGCCATCGGCTTCGAACGTGCCGCCGTGGTGATCATCCGGCTGTCGGAGCCACCGAAGGAACCCACGAACATGTCGTGGGTCGTCGACGAGACGGTGGTCGGCTACTCCAAGATCTGCACCCACGCCGGCTGCCCGGTCGCGCTGTACCGCGAGCAGGACCAGTCCCTGTTCTGCCCGTGCCACCAGTCGACGTTCGACGTCCCGCACGCGTGCATCCCCACCTTCGGCCCCGCCGCCCGTCCGCTGCCGCAGCTGCCGCTCGGCGTCGACGACGAGGGCTACCTGATCGCCATGGGCGACTTCGAAGAGCTCGCAGGACCGTCGTTCGGATGATGCCCACGACGACCCCCACCCCCGCAGGAGGTCTCCGGCCATGACGCCGTTGTTCAGCGCGCTGCTCGACGCCCTCGACCGGCGCATGCACCTGTCCGGCCCGACGAAGAAGGCCGCCAACAAGGTCTTCCCCGCCAACTGGTCGTTCCTGCTGGGCGAGGTGGCGATGATCTCCTTCGCCGTCCTGGTCCTGACGGGGATCTTCCTCACCCTGTTCTTCCGCCCGGCGGTGGACCCGGTCGCCTACACCGGCTCCAACGAGTTCTTCGCCGGTGTGGAGCTGCCGGCGGCGTTCGAGTCCGTCGTCCGGCTGTCCAGCGACGTCCCGGGCGGGCTGCTGATGCGGCGCATCCATCGGGCGGCCAGCCACCTGTTCATCGCCTCGATGATCCTCCACATGCTGCGGATCCTGCTGACGGGTGCGTTCCGCAAGCCCCGCGAGGTCAACTACTACGTCGGCATCGGCCTGCTGACGATGGTGCTGGGGGAGGGGTTCCTGGGCTACTCGCTGCCCTACGACTCGCTGGCCGGCACCGGCATCCGGGTCATGTACTCCATCATCCTGTCGATCCCCTTCGTCGGCGAGAACGTCGCCTTCTGGGTCTTTGGCGGTGAGTTCCCCGGCGAGGCGATCATCCCACGCTTCTACGCCCTGCACGTGTTCGTGCTGCCCCTCCTGCTCGCAGGCCTCATCGCCGCGCACGTCTTCATCCTCGTCCGCCAGAAGCACACGCAGATGCCCCGTCCCGACGTCGACGGGCACTCCTACGTCGTCGGCAAGCCGCTGTGGCCGGGCCAGGCGGCGGAGTCGACCACGCTGGTGCTGTGGATCGGCGGGCTGCTCGCCCTGTCGGCCACGATCATCCCCTGGAGCGATGTCGAGCTGCTCGGCCCCTACCTGCCGGGCGAGGTCGGCAACAACGCCCAGCCCGACTGGTTCCTGTTCTGGACCGACGGCCTGCTGCGAGCGATCCCGGCGTTCGAGCTCGACATCCTCGGCACGACGATCAACAGCCTGTTCGTCGCCGGCGCGCTGATCCCCGGCATCCTGTTCGGCCTGCTGTTCGCCTACCCGACGCTGGAGCGCAAGGTCTACGGCCTGAAGGGGGAGTGGCACGTGCTGACCAACCCCCTGGACATCCCGCTGCGCGCGGCCATGGTCATGGGGACGTTCTCCTTCGTGCTGCTCGCCTCGGCGAACGCGACCAACGACATCATCAGCCGGATGGTCGGCATCCCCATCGAGGACCTGGTCTTCGCCTTCCGTGTCGCGATGGTCTTCGGCCCGCCGCTGCTGGCCTACCTCGCCTACGCCTACGCCCGCCGTCGGCTGCGTGCCGTCGGCACGGACGTGGCGCGGACCGAGGAGGAGGCCGAGAGCCGCTTCCAGTACGTGGGCGTCGGCGACCCCGCCGAGTAGCTCGACGGGCGTCGGCGCCGGTACCCCCGCCGGGGCTCAGCGCGTCGGCGTCCGCACCACGTGACCGGCGAGGTCCGCCAGGACCCGACCGGTGCGGACGATGGTCGTCGGCCCGGACGGCAGCTCGAGCTCGTCGTCGGGATGCCACACGACCGCGACGACCGGACCCGTGTGCCCGGCCGCGCGGAGGTCGTGGAGGGTCGGGTCGCCGGGGGCATGGGTGCAGACGACCACGAGGTCGGCCAGCAGCGTCGTGGTCGGCTGCGGGGTGCCGGTCGGGTCGTCAGCGGCCCACGCAACGGCGACCGACAGCCCCTCGGTGCGGAGGTGCTCGGCGAGCACGTGGACCACGCCGGCGTACCGACCGAGCACCGCCACCCCTGGTCCGTCGGCTCGCTGCTCCATCGTCAGGCGGAGGGTAGCGACCTCGGCACGGTGCGACCTTGGCATGATCGGCGTCGTGTCGTCTCCCCGAGCCCCCTCCACCCGTGCGTCGTGGTCGGTGTGGCTCGGGCTGGGGCTGGTGCTGGCCGCGGGGACCGCGGTGAAGGTCGGCTGTGCGTCGGGAGGCCTGGTCGGCAGCGAGGTCGGGCTGCCGGGGTGTTACAGCGACGTCGTCGCGATCGCGCAGGCACGTGGGCTGGTGGGCGACCCGACACCGTACGTCGAGGTGCTGACGGAGTACCCGCCCCTGACGACCGTGCAGTGGTGGCTGGCGATGGCCTGGTCGTCCTCGGTGACGGGCTTCCTGGGGGTGACCGCCGCGGTGGCCGTGGCGGCCACCGCAGTGTCGCTCCGGCTGCTCGGCCGGCTGGGGACGTCGGACCGGCGGGTGTGGCTGTGGGTTGCGTCGCCGACCGTGGTGGTGGCCACGCTGATCAGCTGGGACCCGGTGCCGGTGGCGTTGATGCTCGGGGCGCTGGCGCTGCACCGGTCCGGGAAGGATGTCGGTGCCTGCGTGCTCGCGGCGTTGGGCGGGCTGGCCAAGCTGTTCCCGCTCGTCCTCGTCCCGCTCGTCGTGTGGGCGGCGTGGTCGCGCGGACGGCGGGACGTGGCGATCCGTGGAGGGGCAGCGGCGGTGGCCGTGGTCACGGTCGGGATGGGACTGGCCACCTGGTGGGGCGGGGCCGAGGCGTGGGCGTTCGTACGGCTGAACGGCGAGCGTGCGGCTGACTGGGACACCGCGTGGTTCGCGCTCAACGTCGTGCTGGACCGCCTCGGTGCCGGGGTGGTACCGGTCGGGGCCACCAACGTCCTGGTGGCCGTGGCGACGCTGCTGGGCTGGGCGGTCGTGGTGTGGCGGGGGCGATCGCTGCCCGCGGGCGAGCGGTGGCGCCTGGCCCTCCCCCTCCTCGTCTGGTTCGTCCTGGCCGGCAAGGTCTACTCGCCCCAGTTCAGCCTGTGGCTGCTGCCGCTGATGGTCCTCGCGACGGCGGATCGTGCCCATCATCGCGAGGAGGCGATGCAGGCCCCGATCGCGCCGACCGGTGGGGCCGTTGACAGGCCCAACCCGACGACGCGGGCACACGTGCCCACCGTCCCCACGTGGCTGGTCGTCGCGTTCGTGGTCGCCGACGGCGCCGTGCTGCTGACCCGCTTCCCGTTCCTCGCCGGGCTGCAGGGCGCCACCCCCTCCCTCCCCTACGAGGTGTTCGCCGCCGCGCTGGCCGCACGGGCGCTGGCCCTGACCGGGGTGCTGGCGACGTCCATCCCCTCCGCCCGCAGGTGAAGCGCCTCGACGCCCATGGAGTTGCTACGTTCCAGCCCGTGCGTCGCCTTCGCCAGCTCAGCGGATCCGACCTCGCTTGGCTCGCCGGGCAGGGGGTGCTGTTCCTGGTCGCCTTCGTCCTCGTGCCCCGGGCGGACGGCGGGCCCGGTCGGGTGCAGGTCGCCGGGTCGCGGGCCGTCGGGACGACCGTGTTCGGCCTCGGTGTCGCGCTCGGCCTGACCTCGTTCGTGGCCCTCGGACGCCAGCTCGTCCCGCAGCCCACCCCGATCGAGGACGGTGAGCTGGTCGACCGCGGTCCCTACGGCGTCGTTCGCCATCCCATCTACACCGCCGTCCTGCTGATGATCGTCGGTGGCCTCGCACGGACCCCGAGCGCCACGGGTGCCGCCGTCGCCCTCGCCTCCGCGGCGTTCTTCGACCGCAAGTCCGCCCACGAGGAACGGCTGCTGGCCGCGGCCTACCCCGACTACGCCGGTTACCGCGCGCGGGTTCGCTGGGCGCTGCTGCCGGGCGTGCGCTGACGGGTTCGCCGATCAGGACCCCACGTGTCAGGCCTCGATGTGGGGAAGCCGGGTCCAGCCGTCGGCGGCGTCCACCGGCCGGACGACGGTGACCCGGTCGACCGGCGACCCGGCCAACCACGACATCGTGTGGTTGCGCTGGCGGTGCACGACCCGGGCACCCATCCGCTCGAGCGCCCGCACCCGCCCGGGCTTGCCGATCGGCACGTTGACCTCGCCGAAGTACCCCGGCAGGCCCGCGCCGCCGACCACGCGGTCGGCGTGGTCGGCGAGGTGGAAGCCGGCCACCGCGCCCCGCCGTGCCCCCTCGACGTTGAAGTGGAAGTGGGCGGGCATCGGTGGCGGCGTTCCACGTGTCACCGACACGACCCCGTCCAGCAGGCGCCGTCGCGAGAACGCCGCCGCGGTGCCCGTCGGTGCGGTCGCGAGGGTGCGCATCGCCCTCGTGGCCCACGCCATGGCCGGGCGCCTGACCCATCGTTCGTGGTCGGCGTGGTCCAGCGCGACCAGGGCGTAGCCGACGACCCGGCCGTCCTCGAGGTACACCCCGGACGCGGTCCCGTCGACGGTCAGGTAGTAGTCGAGGCACATGGCGGTGTAGGCGTCCAGGTCGCGACGCGGGAGGGACAGGGGGGACCCCAGCGCGGCGGTGGCCACGAACAGCTGTCGGACGGCGTCGGCGTCGCGGGGCTCGAGCGGTCGCACCCCGCTGGTCACCGCGGGCACGACGGTCAGTCCCGCGGCGAGTGCTGCGGTGCAGCCGACAGGCCGTGCAGGCCCAGCATGGCGTCGATGGCGGCCTGCCACGGATACCGCTCGGCCTCCGCTCGCGCCGCGGCCCGGGCCACTTCGCCGTTCTCCAGCAGCTCCATGGCGGCCGTCGCCATGGCCGGTCCGTGGTTGTAGGCCGGCATGCCGAAGGGAGGCCGGAGCAGCTCGGCGATCGCGCCGAAGCGCGACGACACGACCGGGGTGCCCGAGGCCATCGCCTCCAGCGCCGCCAGCCCGAACGTCTCGATGGGGCCAGGGCAGATCGCCACGTCGGCCGCCGCCAGCAGCTCGGCCACGTGGTCACGGCCCTGCAGGTGGCCGAGGAACGTCACCGGCAGCCCCTCGGCGGATCGGCGGAGCCGGCGATCGCTCTTGCCGGTCCCGGCGACGACGAGCCGTGCATTGACCCCTCGGGCCCGGAGGGCCTGCAGCGTGGTGATCGCGCTGTCGGGCCGCTTCTCCGGCGACAGGCGGCAGACCATGACCATCAGCACATCGGCGTCGCCGAGCAGCCGCCGGCGCAGCACGGCGCTCCGACGGTCCGGGTGGAAGCGGTCCAGGTCCACGCCCCAGCTGACGACCTCGCTGTTGTCGACGCCGGCGCGCCGGAACTCCTGGGCGGCCCAGGCCGACGGGGACACCACGGTGTGGAACCGTGCCGCCACGGCCGCGTTGTCCCGGCGGGCGATCATGCCCGGCCGCACGACCCACGGGACGTACATGCCGACCAGGCGGTCGAGCCGTTCGTGGATGACCGCCATGGCCGGCACGTCGTTGCGGCTTGCCCAGTCCCCGACGGCTCGCAGCGTGAACCGGTCGTTGACCTCCAGGCGGTCGGGCTGGAGGTCCTCCAGCGTCCGGTGGACGGTGCGGATGTCGACGATCATCCGGTAGCCGCCGGACCGCGGGATCCTGGGCGCCCCGACCCGGACGACCAGGCCGTCCTCGGTTCGTTCGGTGTGGTCCCTCGGGCCGGGGATGACGAGCACGGACTCGTGGCCGGCGGCCTCGTAGCCGTTGCGGAGCCGTGCGAGTGTGGTGCGGATCCCACCCGAGGTGGGCGAGACGAAGTTGGCGATCTGGACGATGCGCACGGATCCCCCTACAGGCCGACGACGGACGGAACCGGCGGCGCCATCGCGTCCTCCGGGGTGAAGCCGACCATCGCCTGGGCGTAGTGGCCGACGAGCTGTTCGGTCAGCGCGGCCCAGGTCCGACCGCGCACGCCCGGGCGGGTGCGGGCGGCCATGCGGTCGCGGCCGACCCGGTCGGTGGACAGCTGGGCGACCGCACGACGCAGGGCCCGACGGTCATCGGGGCGGTACAGCAGCCCGTTGCTGCCGTGCCGGATCAGGTCCAGCGGGCCCCCCACGGCCGGGCCCACGACGGGGACGCCGCTGGACAGCGCCTCCTGGATGGTCTGGCAGAACGTCTCGTGCGCCCCGGTGTGGACGAAGACGTCGAGGGACGCGAACAGCGTGGACAGCTCGACGCCCCCCTTGTAGCCGGTGAAGTGGGCGCGTGGCAGCTCGCGCTGCAGGGCGTCGCGGTCCGGACCGTCGCCCACGACCACCAGCCGCACGCCGGGCAGGCCCTTGAGGGCACGGAGGAGCGACACGTTCTTCTCGGGTGCCAGGCGACCGACGTAGCCGACGAGCATCTCGCCGTTCGGTGCCAGCCGGGCGCGCAGGGCCTCGTCGCGACGGCAGGGGTGGAACCGGTCGGCGTCGACACCGCGCCCCCAGATGCGGACCCGGGGGACGCCGTTGCGCCGGAGGTCCCACGCCGCCGCGCTGGACGGGGCGAGGGTCACCTCGGCCATGGAGTGGATGCGCCGCAGCCACCGCCAGGCCAGGCCCTCGGCGGCACCCACCCGGTAGTGGCGCGCGAAGCGGGGGAAGTCGGTCTGGTACAGCGCCACGGAGGGCACGCCCAGGCGACGGGCGGCCGACAACCCCCACGCGCCCAGCGCCACCGGCCCGCCGATGTGCATCACGTCGGGCGCGAACGCGGCAAGGTCGGCGTAGGTCCGGGTGGTCGGCATGCCGACGGGGATGGCCTGGTACCCCGGCAGCGGCACGGCCGCCGTGCGGATCACCCGGGAGTCGGAGAACCGATCGGGGCCCTTGCCCGGGGCGACGATCAGCACCTCGTGCCCTGCGATCTCCAGTTCCTCGGTCACCCGGGCCACGGAGTTGCTGACTCCGTTCACGGTGGGCAGGAAGCTCTCGGTGACGATGGCGACACGCATGTGGCGATGCTCCGGGCTGTTGGGGCACGCCGGGCGATCCCTAGGTTACGGCGCGGCCAACAGCTCGCGAACGACCGACCCGACAGGGTGGGGCGGGTCGTCGCCCCCGCCTCCGGGGAAGGAGACGGGGGCGTCCGGACACCGATCTGACGGGGGATGGATCGGATCCGCTGACGACCACGCGGAGAGACGGGGATGACCCCGCGAGATCAGCGCTGAGTACATCCCATACGACAGACGGTAGTCAAGGGGTCGGTCGGTCGGTTCAGCTCGACCGGCCTGCCGGACCGTCCGTCGTCCCGTCGGTCTCGGCGCCATCGGCCGTCCCGGTCCGCCCGGTCCCGCCGCTGCCGTCGGCGGCGGTCGGGGCCGGCGCCGGCTCGGGCGGGTCGGTGGGTTCGGGCGGCTGGGTCGGCTCGGGCCGTGTCGACGACGGGGTCGGACGCGGTTCGGTCGGCAGCGGCGCGGGCGTGGCCGACGGCGTCGGGACCCTCGTCGGGGCCGGGATCGGCGTCTCGGTCTCGCTGTCGGTCTCGGTCGGCGTCGCCGACTCGGTCGGGGTGGCCGACTCGGTGGCCGTCGGGGTCGGGGTGGCCGTCGCCGTCTCGGTCGGCTCGACCACCGAGTCCTCCGGCGCACGGCCGGACGGCGTCGGGAACTCCATCACGTCCAGCCCCTCGTGGACCGCCCCCATGAAGCTCGCGAACGTCCGGGCCGGCAGGCCGCCACCGGTCTCGTTGCCGGGCAGGGTCGCGCGGTTGTCGCGGTTGCCCATCCACACGACGGTGGCGACCTGCGGGGTGTAGCCGGCGAACCACGCGTCGCCGTAGTCCTGGGTGGTTCCGGTCTTGCCGGCGACGGGGCGACCGATGGCAGCTGCCTGGGCGGTGCCGTTGGTGATCACACCTCGGAGCACGTCGGTCAGGATCGCGGCGTCGTCCTCGCCCATCACGCGTTCCCCACCGACGTCGGCGCGGTACAGCACGTCCTCGCCGCGGCGGATCTCCTGGATGGCATGGACGTCGTTGCGGACGCCCTCCGCAGCGAACGTGCCGTAGATGCCTGCCATGGTCAGCGGGGACGTCTCGGTCGTGCCCAGCACGAGGGAGGGGTTGGCGGGGTGCGCACCCGGGCGGCCGGTCAGCGTGTCGGCCATCGCCGCGATCCGCTCGGGACCGAGCTCGACGGCCATCTCGGCGTACGCGGTGTTGCTGGACCGCCACGTCGCCTGGCGCAGCGACAGGGTGCCGAGGTCGCTGCCGCCGTAGTTGGAGACCGTCCAGTCGTTGCCGGCGTCGGCGCCGGGGAGGGTCACGCTGCTGGGTGCGCGGAAGGGCTCCTCCGCCGAGCGGCCGTCGGCCAGCCACGCGGCCAGGGCGACGGGCTTGAACGTCGACCCGGGCTGCCGGCTGGCGAGGGCCAGGTTGAACTGGTCGTTGGTGTAGTCGCTGCCGCCGACGAGGGCCAGCACACCGGCGGTCGTGGGATCCACGGCGACGATCGCGCCGGATGCCTCGATGCCGCTGAAGGCCTCCGCATGGGCACGCTCGGCATGCCGCTGCACGCCGAGGTTGAGGGTGGTCGTGACCGTCAGGCCGGCACCGTCGGCGAAGCCGAGGCTCTCCAGCTCGCGACGGACGACGTCGGTGAACCACGGCGCGTCGTCGCGGGCGGCGCTGCGCCGCGGGTTGGTCGGCGGTTGCTGGGACAGCAGCGCGTCGCGTTCGGCGGCGGGGAGGGTGCCCCGGTCGACCATGCGACCGAGCACGTAGCGGTAGCGGGCGTGCGACGCGGCGTTGTCCACCAGCGGGTCGTAGATCGACGGTGCGGGCAGCACGCCGGCGAGGACGGCGGACTGCGCCAGCGTCAGGTCGATGGCGTCGACCCCGTAGTAGGCCTGGGCGGCCGCCTGGATCCCGTAGGCCCCTCGACCGAAGTACACGGCGTTGAGGTACATCACCAGGATCTCGTCCTTGGTGTGGGTTCGCTCGAGCTTGAGGGCCAGCGCCGCCTCGGTCAGCTTGCGCCAGACGGTCTGGGCGTTGTCGCCCGACGCGACCTTGATGTACTGCTGGGTGATCGTCGACCCGCCCTGGCTGACCTCGCCGGAGCGGACGTTGGCCCACACGGCCCGGAGGACGCTGACCGGGTCGATGCCGATGTGGTCGTAGAAGTCGCCGTCCTCCGCTGCCAGCACCGCGTCGATGGTGTGCTGGGGGATCTGCTCGAGCGTGATGTCGCGCTGCAGGAACTCGCTCGTCAGCTGCGTGAACTCGGTGCCGCTGGAGTCCAGCAGCACCGCGGGAGCGCCCGGCTGGGGCGGCAGCGGCAGGGAGACGAACAGGACGGCGAGCAGCGCGGCCAGGGCCAGGACGGCCACGAGGGCGGGGAAGCCGGCCAGCCACCACAGCCACCGCGGCACGCGGCGACGGCGGCCGCCGCGCATGGGGGGAAGGTCGTCGGTCACCCGCCGATTGTCACATCATCCCGAGGCCACGCAGCGCAGCGGCATGGCCCCTCGGCCATCTGCGCCCGACCGCGGCACGCGACTCGGGCTCAGCCGCCGCCCTCGAGCCGAGCGGCCAGGTCGCGACCCGGACGGTGGTCGGTGCCGTGCAGCTCGGCGGTGACGAGGTGGCTCCAGGCGCAGACCAAGCAGCACTCGACCCGGTAGGCCGTGAAGCTCGGGTACTTCTCCGCGAGGACCCGCAGCTCCTCGTCGTCCCACACCACGTGGCCCTGTCGCTGCCGCAGCGACGAGCCGTAGACGTAGGTGACCTCGCGCAGGGTGGTCTCGGCGTCGATCGGGACGTCGGCCCGGTCGTCGGCCATGCGGCAGATCGGACACGTCCGTGCCGTCTCGGTCCCGATGTTGCGTGCGGCACGCAGCAGCTCGGGGTGCGCATCGCAGACGTCCTGCACACCGACCAGCCCTCGGGTCACCTGGCGCACCAGCGCGCGCTTGGCCATCCGGTAGTCGATGCGTCCCTGCATGGTCATCCAAGTGTGCCAGAGGCCCGCAACGGCGGGGCCGTCCGACCCTCCCGATGCCTGACGCGAGGTGTCGCGGTGGGGCCGAGGGGGATGTCGCGGGGGTGTCGCCCGTCCGTACCGGTGGTGAGTTCTTGACGACGTATCGCCGCGATGTATCGTGGGGACTATCGAGGTGATATATCGCCGCGATACATGGCCGTCATGGTGCCCCTCCACTGGTTCGATCCACGTGGAACGTGGTGTCCACGCGGCCGACAGCAGCCCCGCACGTCCCCCGTGCGGGGCCTGTCCGTGCACTGCCCGGACCACCCACGGCCGGCAGCCGGACCACACGACAGCGATACACCCGATCAGGAACAGCGACACGGAAGGAGGCGACTGATGCTCGAGCTTGCGGTACTCGGCCTGCTCAAGGAACGAGCCATGCACGGTTACGAGCTCAAGCGCCAGCTGGGGCAGCGCCTCGGCTTCTTCTGGACGGTCTCCTTCGGGTCGCTGTACCCCACGCTGAAGAAGCTGGAGTCCAAGGGTGTGGTCGAACGGGTCCCCGACACCGACGGACGCTCGCGGCGTCGGCAGGTGTACCGGATCACCGAGGTCGGCGAAGCCGAGTTCCTCGAGCTGATCGGCCAGGGATCCACGAGCGCGTGGGAAGAAGAGAAGTTCCCCCTGCGTTTCGCGTTCTTCCGGTACCTCAACACCGAGACCCGCGTCTGGTTGCTCCAGCGGCGTCGCGACTACCTCGAGGACCGGCTGCTGCAGGGCCGCACGGCCTTCAACCGCGCCCGCCGCGGTCGCGCGGACCCCTACACGCTGTCCCTGATGCGCCATGGCATCGAGACCACCGAGCACGACCTCAAGTGGATCGAGGAGCTGCTGACCGCCGAGGCCAACCCCGGCCGGCCAGACGATTCCCACGAGTACTTCCACGACGACTACGACCTGCCCGACGAGGACCGGCCCACCGGCCCCGACCCGGCAGCCCAGCCAGATCCCGACCCCGACCCAGAACCCCCCGCCAGCGTGGCGGACACCTCCGAGCCGCACACGTCGCCCACCCCAGCCACCCAGGAGTCATCCAGATGAGCGCAGCAAAGAACAGCCAGGTACACGAAGGAAAGGTCCGCGTTGCCATCGTGGGCGTTGGCAACTGCGCCAGCTCCCTCGTGCAGGGCGTGACCTACTACGCCGACGTCGACCCCAACGACAAGGTCCCGGGCCTCATGCACCCGGAGCTCGCCGGGTACCACGTCGGTGACATCGAGTTCGTCGCCGCCTTCGACGTCGACGCCAAGAAGGTCGGTCGCGACCTCTCCGAGGCGATCGTTGCCGAGCCGAACAACACCATCAAGTTCGCTGACGTCGCCCCGACCGGCGTGACCGTCCTGCGCGGCCCGACCCACGACGGCTTCGGCGAGTACTACGCCATGGTCGCCGAGGAGTCCGACGAGCCCGTCGTCGACGTCACCCAGGAGCTGCGCGACTCCAACGCCGACGTGCTGGTCTGCTACCTGCCCGTGGGCTCGGAGAAGGCTGCCAAGTTCTACGCCCAGTGCGCCATCGACGCCGGTGTCGGCTTCGTCAACGCCCTGCCGGTCTTCATCGCCACCAACCCGGAGTGGGCGCAGAAGTTCGCCGACGCCGGCGTGCCGATCATCGGTGACGACATCAAGTCCCAGGTCGGTGCCACCATCACCCACCGCCTGCTGACCAAGCTGTTCGAGGACCGCGGCGTCGCCATCGACCGCACCTACCAGCTGAACTTCGGCGGGAACATGGACTTCATGAACATGCTGGAGCGCTCGCGCCTGGCATCCAAGAAGATCTCCAAGACCCAGTCGGTGACCTCCCAGATGGTCGACGGCATCCCCGCGGAGAACATCCACATCGGCCCGTCGGACCACGTGCCGTGGCTCGAGGACCGCAAGTGGGCCTACATCCGCATGGAGGGCCGCAACTTCGGTGACGTCCCCCTCAACGCCGAGCTCAAGCTCGAGGTCTGGGACTCCCCGAACTCCGCCGGTGTCGTCATCGACGCCGTGCGCTGCATCAAGGTCGCGCTCGAGCGCGGCATCGGCGGCCCGCTGCTGGGCCCGTCGAGCTACTTCATGAAGTCCCCGCCCGTGCAGTACTCCGACGCCGTCTGCCATCAGATGGTCGAGGAGTTCATCGCCGGCTCGTTCAGTGACGACGAGATCCCCACGGCGGCCAACTCCGAGGCGTAGCACCACTCCTCACGAAACCCCGACGTCCTCGTGACGTCGGGGTTTCGTCCTGTTCAGGGGCCATCACGTCGGTCTAGCATCAGTCGGGCTGGTATCAGGACGGGCGTGACGCGCTCATGGTGTCCAGCAGGCTGATCTGAGGGAGGCCATCCGATGACCCGTTCCATGCGTTCGTGGATGCTCGTGTTCGTGGTGCTCGCGCTTGTCGCGGCCGCGTGCGGCGGCGACGACGACAACCCCGACGGCGACGCGAGCGAGGACGCCGCAACGGAGTCCGCCGACGCCGACGCCGACGCCGACGCCGACGAACCCGACGACGAGGCAACCGCCGAGGACGACGGTGACGCCGACGGCGCCGGTGAGGAGGGGCGGGCCCCCACCCTGGAGGCGCTCGAGGGCGAACCGGTCTCGATGGGCGAGGCCGGCAACGGCGGCCTCCGGCCGGCGGGCGACACCGCCGACGGTGAGGGGTCGGTGACGTTCACCGACGTCGCCGGCGACCCGGCGATGGGGTTGACCTACGCTCGTCAGCCCGCGCCGCGGTACGCCCAGGCGCTGGAGCTGTGGCAGGCCGCCACACCCGAGACGCCCGCAACGATGATGGAGTCGGCGCTGTGGCCCGCGCGGCCGCAGGGCACCCCCGGCGTGGCGTTGCTCGACGCCGACAACGACGGTGACCTCGACATCTACGTCACCAACGCCGCCGGGACCGCGAACTCCCTGTTCGTCAACCAGCTGGCCGACAGCGGCACGATGTCCTTCGTCGACAACGCCGTCGCCGCGGGGGCCGACCTGACCGCCGAGGAGGGTCACGGGGTCTGCGCCGGCGACGTCGAGGGCGACGGGGACACCGACATCTTCGTCACCTCCCACGGGTTCCCCAACCGCCTGCTGCGCAACAACGGCGACGGCACGTTCGCGGTGTCACCCGGTACGCCGCAGGCACCCTCCCTCGGGGGCAGCTCGTGCGCGATGGGTGACGTCAACGGCGACGGCCTGCTGGACATCGCGGTCGGGCACGCCTGGGACTTCTCCAACGCCCTGGCCCTGGTGGCCATCCCGTTCGAGCAGAACCTGCCGAACGAGCTGCTCGTGCAGCAGCCCGACGGGACGTTCGTCGACGAGGCAGGCGCTCGCGGGATGCTGGACCTTGCCGGCGTGCCCGACGGCGCAGCCACGATCACGTGGGGGTTGACGATGGTCGACTTCGACGCCGACGGCGACCTGGACATCGTGCAGGCCGACGACCAGGGCGCGCTGCCGTCCAGCAAGTACGACGGCGTCGACCGCGGCTACCTGCAGGTCCTCACCAACGACGGCTCGGGCATGTTCACGGCCATCGACGCCGGCACGTTGACGGCGGGCACCTGGATGGGGGTCTCCGTGGCCGACTTCGACTGCAACCGGACGCTGGACCTGTTCGGCTCCAACTTCGGTGACTACGGGATCCCGGCGCTCGGCGAACCCTACGAGCTGGGTGACTACGCCACCCGCTGGCTGCTGGGTGACGGCGGGGGCAAGTTCGACGACCCCGGCGTCGGGGACCTGGGCACCACCCACTTCGCATGGGGCGGCGTCAGCGAGGACTTCGACAACGACGGCGACCCCGACCTGATCTTCCAGGGCGGGCTCGACCTGTCGTTGTTCGTGGAGCTGTCCAACCCCGGGACCTACCTCGTGAACGAGGGTTGCAACGCCGACTTCGCGCTGCAGGACGGCACGTTCGACGTCAACCACCAGGCCCGTGAGGTCACCGGCACGGCGGCCGGCGACCTGGACGGCGACGGGTTCGTGGACGTCGTGACGGTCGCCAACTACGTGGTGCCCGACGAGTACCCGGTCTTCCCGCTGATGACGGAGTACGGCCTGGACACCGACGGCACCGGCTTCTTCACCTCCCGCTTCACCCCCACCGAGGAGGGCACGTTCGTCTACAACGGCGTGGAGTTCGCACCCGGCACGCTTACGGTGGAGATCAACTCGGGCAACGGCAACACCGGCCTGGCGGTGAACGCCGTCGGCTCGGCCGGCATCACCCCCGGCGCGCTGACGTCCCGGACGGGCATCGGCGCGATCGTCACCGTCATCGGCGCCGACGGCTCGACGTTCACCAAGCCGGTGATGGGCGGCACGGGGTACCTGTCGTCGGACTCGCCGACGATCCACGCGGGCCTCGGCGACGGCTCGACGGCGACGGTGGAGATCCTCTGGCCCGGCGGGACCCGCAACCGCTACTACGACGTGGCGGCTGGGTCGTTCGTGGCCCCGGAGATCCCCTGCAGCTACGACAACACCGAGAAGTCGGTCACGGAGTACACCTCCTGCGTCTCCGGTGCGCTCGCCGACCTGGCCGACGCCGGCGTGATCGACGACGCCACCTCCGACCGGCTGCTCGAGGACGCCCTGCGCGCCCGCGAGGAGGGGTGATCGCTCCGGACGGGCTACGCTGGGTCCCAGCCGAGAACTCAGGAGGGCCGTTCATGTTTCCGCTCAGCACCAGTGGTCAGCGCATCGCCGTCGTCGACGGCGTCCGTACCCCGTTCACCAAGCAGGGGGGCGCGCTGCGGTCGATGACCACGCTCGACCTGTCCGTCGCCGTCGTGGGGGAGCTGGCCAAGCGGCTGGAGCTGTCCCCGCAGGTCATCGGGTCGCTGGTCCTGGGCAGCGCGATGAACAACCCGGCGGTGCCGTACCTGGCGCGTGAGACCGCGATCGCCCTGGGCTGGGACAACGTCAACGCCTACAGCGCCGAGACCGCGTGCGCCACGTCGGCACGGACGGTGGCCAACGCCGCCTACGAGCTGCTGTCGGGTGAGGCGGAGATCGCCATCGCCGGTGGGGCCGAGTCGATGTCGAACCTCCAGCAGCTGGCGTCGAAGAAGGCCGGTGCCGCGTCGGCCATGCTGGCCCGCAAGCCCGAGCAGGGCTTCGAGATGCTGATGAACCTGACCGTGGGCGACCTGGTCCCGCCGGCCCCCGTCGTGGCCGAGCCGTACTCCGGCCTGACCCTGGGCGAGCACGCCGAGGAGATCGTCGCGGAGTGGGGCGTCACCCGTGAGTGGGCCGACGAGATCGCCGTCCGGTCCCACCACAACGCCGCCCGCGCCATCGACGAGGGCCGCCTGCCGGCCGAGACGATGGCCGTGCAGACCCCCGACGGGACGGTGAAGGAGGACGCGATCGTCCGGGCCGACACGTCCATGGAGGCCGTCGCCAAGCTGCGTCCGGTGTTCAAGTCCGCCGAGGACGGTGGCACGGTGACGGCCGCGAACGCCTCGCCGCTGACCGACGGTGCGTCGGCGGTCGTGCTGGCGACCGAGCAGGCCTGCGAGACCCACGGCCTGACCCCGAAGGCTTGGATCCGGTCGTGGGCGTTCACCAGCCACGCGCCGAAGAAGGGTGTACTGCTCGGCCCGACCTACGCCACCCCGGTCGCGCTGGACCGCGCCGGCCTGACGATGGCCGACATCGGCCTGTTCGACATGCACGAGGCGTTCGCCGGCCAGGTCGCCGCCAACCTGGCGGCGATGGACTCCGACGAGTGGGCGCGTGGCGAGCTGGGTCGCGAGTCGGCCATGGGTCGCCCGTCCGACGACATCCTCAACGTCAACGGCGGGTCGGTCGCGATCGGCCACCCCTTCGGTGCCACGGGCACCCGCATCATCATCCAGCTGATGAACGAGATGCAGCGCCGCGACGTCCGCTACGGCGCCCTCGCCATCTGCGCCGGCGGCACCCGCGGCGCCAGCATGGTGCTGGAGCGGGTCTAGCCCGGACGAGGATCCGAGCCCGCGACGAAGGAGCGCTCGCGAGGCCCGGAGTCCGGGCTACTGGGGTCCGGGGGCGCCAGCCCCCGGACAAGCAGGAATCGGAGCCCGCGACGAAGGAGCGCTCGCGAGGCCCGGCTCGACCGCGTTCTGGATGGAATCGACTCCAGCGGCGGTTGGAATCTCGGCGGGTACGGACCCGTCGTCGCGTTGACCTGCGGAGACGCGGGGAATCGCCTCCACAAGGCCGTCGCTGACGGCCGGCTGGAGTCGATTCCATCCGGGGTGGGCGGGCGCGCCGGGTCGGGCTGGTAGCGACGCCGGCGGTGCATGATCGGCCGCATGGGCGATCTCGAGCACGGTGAGGGCTTCTCGACGCGGCGGATCGCGGGGTTGGAGGTGCTGTCGGCCGGAACGGCATCGGACCGGCCGCCCCTCCTCCTGGTCCACGGGGCGTGGCACGGCGCGTGGTGCTGGACCCGCCACTTCATGCCGTACCTTGCCGACGCCGGTTGGGCGGTCCACGCGCTGAGCCTGCGGGGGCACGGCGGATCGGCCGGAGGCTCCCTGAACCGCCTGCGGCTGCGCGACTACGCCGACGATGTCGCCGCCGTGACGGCCGAGCTCGGCCCGGCCGTCCTCGTCGGCCACTCGATGGGCGGCGCGGTGGTCCAGCGACTGCTGTGTCGTGCCGACCGGCCAGCCGTCGTGGCCGGCGCGCTGCTGGCGTCCGTCCCGCCCAGGGGTGTCATCCGGATCACCACCCAGGTCGCACGGGAGGAACCCGCCGTCTTCGCGATGGCCAACCTGACCGCCGACCTCGGCCGGCTGGTCGCCTCCCCCGAACAGGTCCGCAACCTCTTCCTGTCCGACGATGCCGACGACGGGCTGGTCGCCTCGGTGCACCAACGTGTCCAGAAGGAGTCCTACCTGGCGTTCCTCGGCATGTTGACCCCGCACCGCCCCCGCTCCCGTCCCGACCTGCCGGTGTTCGTGCTCGGCGCGGCGGACGATCGGATCTTCACCCCGTCCGAGGTGAAGGCCACTGCGGCGGCATGGAACACCTCCGCCCACCTCGTCCCCGGACTGGCCCACGACGTGATGCTCGACACCCGATGGCGCGAGGCCGCCGACCGCCTCCTCGGGTGGCTCGACGGCGTCACCTAGCCCTCGACGAGGCCGCATACGGCAACTTCACCCGCTCTGCTGAGTCTAGGAGTTTTCCCCAGCCTCCTCCTCAACCCTGAACAACGCACGTGTGTTTTCGCAGGTCAACACGATTGTGGAGAACTTGCCACAGAACGGAGTGATGAACACCGTTCACGCGCTGACGGTTCGGTACCCACCCACCGGACAGCCCCTGGACGACTTCGCGTCCGTCAAGAGGGGCCGCACATCAGGCGCGAACCGACGGATTCATCCCCACCGCCCGGCGAATTCGTCCCCACCATCCGCGAGCCAGTCCGCGGTCCGCGCGGGCCTGACCCGTGGCCACCTGATGGATCCGTCCCCACCCCGACCCGTCAACCGGCTCGACTGGGTCAGGATCCGTCGCGGGACCCTGGGCGGGCCATGTCGAGCCAGGTGAGCCAGGGGACCACCGGGCGGCCACGCCGCAGGGATGCCCCGACCACCCCCGTGCCGACGAGTGGGATGCGAGGTCAGCCGGTCGCTCGTCCGCGCCCCCGTCGCGCTCGGTCGAGTCCACGCACCGAGCCCGACCCCGCCCCGGATGGCGAACCACTCTCTCGCCGTGTCGTCCCACTCGGGTCAACCGGCCACGTTGCTCCCGCACCCACCCGTCAGAAGAGGACGGGACGGTCACCAGGAGTCGGTTCCGAGCTGGGTTTTCCACCCAGCCGCGGGGGTCAACCCTGAACGACGGGGATGTGTTTTCGCAGGTCAGACGCTATTCGGCGGCTTCTTCGGACTTCTTGGGCTTCGGGGGAACGATGTCGCCCGCGGGGACGATGTCGTTGGCCTCCGCCCACTCGTCGAGCAGCTCGTACCCGGTGTCGGGGTCGATCGGCCCGAGCTCCAGGGCCTTGTCCTTCATGAACGCCCACACCTTCCCGACCAGCGGGCCGGGGTCGATGCCCAGGTAGGCCATCATCTGGTGGCCGTCGAGGGCCGGACGCACGGCGTTCAGCTGCTCCTCCTCCTTCAGGCGCGCGATCCGGTCCTCCAGATCGGTCATCGCCGCAGCGAACCGGCGCTTCTTGCGCTTGTCCCGCGTCGTGACGTCTGCCCGCGTCAACGCGTTCAGACGCCGCAGCTGGGCCGGAGACCCCGCATCGTTGACATACCTCCGGACGGCGGAGTCCGTCCACTCATCGTCCGCGTAGCCGTGAAACCGCAGGTGAAGGCGCACGAGGTGGGCCACATCCCGGATGACCTCACGGCTGTACTTCAGCTCGCGCAGCCGGGCCTTGGCCATCCGTGCGCCGACGACGTCGTGGTGGTGGAAGCTGACCATCCCGCCCTCGTGGAACTCCCGCGTCGCCGGCTTGCCGATGTCGTGCAGCAGCGCAGCCAGCCGCAGGACCACGTCCTCCCGGTCGCACCCCTCCACGACGGCAAGCGTGTGGGCGTACACGTCCTTGTGGTGGTGCACGGGGTCGCGCTCCATCCGCAGGGCGGGGATCTCGGGCAGGAAGACGTCGGCGAGGCCGGTGTCGACCAGCAGGTCCATCCCCACCGCGAAGTGCCGACCCATCAGCAGCTTGTCCAGCTCGACCTGGATCCGTTCGGCCGAGACGGTCCGCAGCTGCTCGGCGAGCTCGGTGGCAGCCCTCACCGCCGCCTCGTCGGGGCGGAAGCCCAGCGCCGAGGCGAAGCGGGCCATGCGGATCATCCGCAGGGGGTCGTCGCCGAAGCTGGTGTGCGGGTCGATCGGCGTGCGGAGGACGCGGTCACGCAGGTCCTCCCACCCGCCGAAGGGGTCGAAGACCTCGTGGTCGGGCATCCGCACGGCCATCGCGTTGACCGTGAAGTCCCGCCGGGAGAGGTCGGTCACGATGTCGTCGCCGAACCGGACCTCGGGGTGGCGTGAGCCCTCCTCGTAGGTGTCGGACCGGAACGTCGTGATCTCGATGGTGTCCTCGCCCTTCTGGGCAGACACCGTCCCGAACCGGGCACCCGTCAGCCACACGGTGTCAGCCCATCCCTTGAGGACCTTCTCGGTCTCCTCGGGCAACGCCGAGGTCGCGAAGTCCAGGTCGGGCCAGTCGGTGGCGTGCAGCACCGCATCCCGGACGCTGCCGCCGACGAGGTACAGCTCGTGGCCGGCCGCCGCGAACCTCGCACCCAGCTCCTCGGCTCTGGGCACGTCGATCAGGGCCCCGAGGGCCTGGATCTGGGCATCGCGGGTTGCGTCGTCGGAGCGGGTGGTGCTCATGAGGGCATGGTACGGCCCCGTCGGAACCTGCCGATCCGGGCGATCGGTCGGGTGAACGACCCGCGACGGGCGGGAGGTCTGGCTGCCGGCGCGTCAGCCCTCGAGGCCCGCGGCGCGGACGGCGATCTTGAAGTCGTGCGGGTTGGTCGCCGCAGTCATGGCGTCGCGCAGGGTGACCTGCTTGGTCGCGTAGAGGTTCAGCAGGTGCTGGTCGAAGGTCTGCATGCCGTAGTAGGCGCCTTCGGAGATGGCTTCCTCGATCTCCGACGTCTTGTCGGGATCGGCGATGAAGTCGTACACGCGGCTGGTCATCACCAGGGCCTCGATGGCCGCCACCCGGCCGCCACCGACACGGGGCAGCAACCGCTGGCACATGATCCCCTTCAGCGCGTTGGCAAGCGACAGGCGGGCCTGGTGCTGCTGGTGCGGCGGGAAGAGGTCGAGGATGCGGTTGATCGTCTCCGTCGCGTTGGTGGTGTGCAGCGTGGAGATCACGAAGTGGCCGGTCTCGGCGGCCTGGAGCGCGGCGGTCACGGTCTCGACGTCGCGCATCTCACCGATGAAGATGACATCGGGGTCCTGACGGGCGACCGAGCGCAGGGCGCTGGTGAAGTCGTCGGTGTCGACGCCGATCTCGCGCTGGTCGACGATCGACAGGTTGTCCTGGTGCAGGATCTCGATCGGATCCTCGATGGTCACGATGTGGGACCGTCGAGTGGCGTTGATGTGGCCGATCATCGCCGCGGTCGTCGTGGTCTTGCCCGAGCCGGTCGGGCCGGTCACGAGGACCAGGCCACGGTGCTCCTCCGCCATCGCCCGGCAGACGGGCGGCAGTCCGAGCTCGTCGAAGGACTGGTTGCCCGGCAGCACGCGACGCAGGACCAGCCCGGTCGAGCCGCGCTGGCGGAACACCGCCACGCGGAACCGCCCGAGGCCGTGCACGGCGTAGGCACAGTCGGCCTCGGCGCCGCTCTCGAAGTGGTCCAGCGCACGGCCGTCCAGCACCTCACGGGCGAAGCGTTCGGTGTCCTCGGAGTACAGCCACGGCAGGTCGTGGATCTCGCTCAGCTCGCCATCGATGCGAACGTAGGCAGGCCCACCGGCCTTCAGGTGCAGGTCGGAACCGTCCTTGTCGACAAGGAGTTGCAGGTAATCCCTGATGTGCATGTCGGCGATCGGTCCTCGTGTCTGGGGAAGTGGGCGATGCGGCGCGATCCGATGCCCTTCCTATCGGCAGCAGCGGCCGAGTACTTGACCCACTGCGAACGGAAGGTGGACACGAGCACGTATCCTGCAGACCAACGTTGAGAGAGGCGCCGCGCGAAGGTGAGCGCTCGTAGCAAATGGCCAGATACCCGACCAAGCACGCGACGTCGGCCGGTGGCCTGGTGTATCAGGACCGGACCGATGGACGTTGGGTTGTCCTCATCGCGCACCGCAACGCCGCAGGAACGCTCCAGTGGACGCTGCCGAAGGGTGGGCTGGAGGACGGCGAGACGCTCGAGCAGGCGGCCATCCGCGAGGTTCGCGAGGAGACCGGACTCGACGCGGTCATCGAGGACAAGCTGGGCGTCGTCGACTACTGGTTCGTGTGGCGCCCCGACAAGGTCCGGTACCACAAGTACGTCCACTACTACCTGATGGGGCTGCGCGGCGGACACTTCGACCGTCGTGACGACGAGGCCGAGGACGTGACCTGGCTGCCCATCGAGGACGCCCTCTATCAGCTGGCGCACCCGAACGAGGCCAAGCTGGTGCGCATGGCGCTGGACGACCAGGACACTCCGGAACCCACGGCCACGGCAGACGTGCCGGCCGACGCCGAGCACGGCCGGCCATGACCGTGCGCACGCGATGGCCTGCCAGCACGGCGGTCATCGCCCTCGTCGCCGTCCTGCTGGGCGTCGCGCTGCTCGGCAGCCCGGCGCAGGCACAGGACGACGTCGTCGACGTCGACATGGCGCTGGCGTCGATCGACGCGGTGTTCACCGGCGGCGCGGACGACCGTCTCGACGCGGTCCTGGAGATCGACAGCGGGCCCGATGCCCGCGAGGACCTCAGGCTCGTCACCACGGTGCACACCCGGGTTGACGACCCGTCCGAGCTGGACGCCGCGCTGCTCGGCGACACCAGCGGGGTCTACGCCTCGGTGTCCACCGAGGTCCAGGACCTCGCCGCCGGCGAGCTGCGCCTGGAGTCGATCAGGGTCACCACAGAGGACCTGGAGCTCGACGACCCAGACCTGGCCGGCGTGTATCCGCTGGAGTTCCGCCTGTTCCAGCGCGGTGACGCGGTGGGATCGGTCACGACTGCGGCTGTCGTTGTCCCCGAGGACCCGCCCGATCCGCTCCCCACGTCGCTGGTGGTGCGCGTCGCCGCAGACGACACCGTGCCGCTCACCGGCGATGTCCTGACCGGTGACATGGCCGCGCTCCTCGCCCCCGACGGCGCCCTCGTCGACCTCGCCCGTGACCTCGACGGCACCTACGCCGATGGCTCCGCCGCCGGCCTGACGCTCGCCCTCGATGGCCGCACCCTCAGCGACCTGGCCACCATCGCCGACGGGTACGCGCTGCCCGACGGCCAGCTGCGTGACCCCGGCGACCGACGGGCCAGACGCGCCCGGACGATCCTGGACCGGTTGGCCGAGCTGCTGCGCCGGCCCGACGTGTCGTCGCTGTCGCTGCCCTACGGCCCTGCCGACATCGTGGCCCTCGTCCGCGGTGGCGAGGCCGACGAAGCCGTCCGCCTGCTCGACACGGGCCGGCAGGCCGTCCGCCAGCTGACCGGGCGTGCCCCCCTGGACGACATCCTCGTGCCCCCCGACGGGCTGGACGCCGACACGGTCGCCGCCCTCGGTGCGACCACTGACGCCTTCCTGCTGGAGGAGCGCTACCTGGCGCTGGCCGGGGCCGACATGCCGCAGCCGCTCAGGCGCCTTCGGACCGCCGACGGGGGCGAGGTCCGCATGCTGGTCGCCGACGAGTCGTTGTCGGCCGTGCTCGGTGATCCGCGGGACGAGGGGTTGGCCGCCACCACGCAGCGCCTGACCGCCGCGACCGCGCTGCGCTGGCTCTCGGCCGACGGGGCCGACGAAGCGGCCGTGCTGCTGCAGGTGGACGGGCTGGGCGCGTTGCCCGACGGGATGCTGACCGCAGCGACCGACACCATCGGCGCGCTGGACTGGTTGCGTCCGATGTCGCTCGGCACCCTCGCCGACGTCGTCGACCCGTCCGACCGCGTCATCCGGCTGGCCTATCCCCCCAGCTCGCGGGCGGCCGAGCTGGACGAGGAGTACGTCGAGGCGCTCGGTGCGGCCCGCAGCGCCCTGGTGCCGATCCGGGCCCTGCTGCCCGACAGCGACACCCTGGCCACCACGTTCGGCCGGTCGTTGCTGGCCGCCGCGGCCCTGCCGTACCGCTCCCTGGACGAACGGGCCGCCGGACTGGCCCGGATCGAGGACACGATCGGTGCGCTGGAGGGCTTGGCCGGCGCGGTCAGCGTGGTCGAGGCCCCGCCGGTCACCCTCACCTCCACCACCGGGGAGATCCCGATCAGCCTGGTCAACGAGGCCGACCAGGCCCTCGACGTGCGGGTCCGCGTCGGCTCGACCGGGTTCGAGTTCGACGAACCGATCACGCAGCTGACCCTGCCCCCCAACGCCACGCAGACGTTGACGTTCCGGGCCACGGCGCTCAACCCCGGTGGCCTGTCGGGCGTCGGCGTCGCCGTGGAGGACCCGACCGGACGCGTGCTGCTCGTCAGCTCGACCATCGCGGTGCGCTCGACCGCCTTCCCGGTCGTCGCGCTCGTCGCCACGATCGGTGCCGCGCTGTTCCTGGCGGTCTGGGGGCTGCGACAGACCCGTCGTCGCCGCGTTCCCGGTGAAGCCACGGGGGACCAGCACTCCGACGAGCAGGCCGCCGACCCGATCGGCGGCAGCGGACGGCACGGGGTCGGCGGGTGACGTCGACCCTCGGCAGGGTGGCATCGCGCCTCGGCGGCTCGGGCAAGGTCGCCGTCGGCATCTTCTCCTCCCGCGTGGCCGGGCTCGCCCGCGAGATCGCGGTGGCGGCGTTCCTCGGCAACGGCGCGGCCCTCGACGCGTTCAGCGCCGCCATGAAGATCCCCAACCTCATGCAGAACCTGCTGGGGGAGGGGGTGCTGTCGGCGTCCTTCATCCCCTCCTACGCCCGGCTGCTGGCCGAGGACCGTGAGGAGGAGGCCGGACGACTGGCCGCCACCGTCCTGTCGTTGCTGGTGGCCCTGACCGGCGTGCTGGTCGTGCTCGGGGTGCTCGGCGCCGAGCTGCTGACCGACCTGCTGACCCCCGGCGTCAGCGGCGACCGCCGTGACCTGACGATCTCGTTGATCCGAGTCGTCACCCCCGGCATCGGTCTGCTGGTCGTCTCGGCCTGGTGCCTCGGTGTCCTCAACAGCCACCGGCGCTTCTTCCTGTCCTACGTGGCCCCCGTCGTGTGGAACGTCACCCAGATCGTGGCCCTCGCCGTCGGCGGCTGGTTCGTGTTCGACGCCGCCGTGTCGACCCAGGGGACCAGCGTCATCAACGCCGACGCCCGCGGCCTGGCGCTGGTGCTCGGCTGGGCAACCGTCGCGGGGGCCGCGCTGCAGGTGGGCGTGCAGGTCCCCCAGATCCGTCGGCTCTCGCCGGACATCCGTCCTCGGTTCACCGTCGACGGGCCCGTGCGGGAGGTCATCTCCCGGTTCGTGCCGGTCCTCGGCGCCCGCGGGGTGGTCCAGCTGAGCGCCTTCCTCGACCAGCTGCTGGCCAGCTTCCTCGTGGTCGGGGCCATCGGTGCGTTGCGCTACGGCCAGGTGCTGTACCTGCTGCCGATCAGCTTGTTCGGCATGAGCGTGGCCGCAGCCGAGCTGCCGGCCATGTCCGCGGCCACGTCGGCCGACGCCGAGGCCGCCGCCAGGGCCATCCGCGCCCGCCTGCACCGGGGCCTGCGTCGCATCAGCTACTTCGTCGTCCCCACCGCCGTCGCCTACGTCGCCGCGGGCGACGTCGTCGTGGGCGCGCTCCTGCAGCGGGGCGAGTTCAGCCGGGCCAACACCCTGCAGGTCTGGGCCGTGCTCGGCGGCTACGCCATCGGGTTGCTCGGCGCCACGTCCGCCCGGCTGCTGCAGTCCGCGCTGTACGGCCTGGGCGACGCCAAGCTGCCGGCGCGGGCCAGCATCGTCCGCGTCGTGGTCTCCAGCATCATCGGGGTCCTGCTGATGTTCCAGCTGGACCGTGTGGGCGTCGGCCCGGACGGCCTGCAGGTGCTCGGCGACCTGCCCGCGTTCGGCCCCCTCCCCCCTGCGGTTCGGGAGGCCGCCGACCTGCCGCGCCTGGGCGCGCTCGGCCTGACCATCGGTTCGGGCATCGCCGCATGGGTGGAGTACTGGTTGCTGCGGGACCGGCTGCAGCGTCGCGTCGGGGCCATCCATCATGCCGGCGGGGTGCTGGACCAGACGCTCGCCGGTGCGCTGGCAGCGGTCGGCGTCACCGTGGCCGGACGGTTCGTGATCGGCGACATCCCGCCCCTGCTGGAGGGGATGTTGGTCCTGCCGGTTGCCGGTGTGGCCTACCTGCTGGTCACCAAGCAGATGGGCTTCCCCCTGGCCCGGGCCGTCTCGGGACGTCCACCCGCCCGATCGGCCCATGGACGCCGGGCCACGGGTCCGGGCCCATGACCCGCCCCTAGAATCGGGCCCTGCCGGGTACCGCAGAGGGGTCCGGCGGAACGCGAGCGCACCCGTGGCCGACAACCAGCAACGCCGAACACCAAGCCGGGCGCCCTCGACCTCCGATCTGCTCGCCGGTCGTTATGTGCTGGAGGAGCGGGTCGCGGTCGGCGGCATGGCGGCCGTGTGGCGTGCCCACGACGAGGTGCTGGCCCGGACCGTTGCCGTCAAGATCCTGCACGACGACCTGGCGCGGCAGGACACCATCAAGGAGCGGTTCCGCCGCGAGGCCATCGCCGCCGCCAAGCTGGTCCACCCGGCGATCGTGTCGCTGTTCGACACCGGCCTCGACGGTGAGCTGGTCTACCTGGTCATCGAGTACATCCAGGGCGAGACCCTCGCCGACCTGCTGGAGGACGGCCCGATGGAGGTGGGCGAGGTCGCGCGGATCGGCGTGCGGATCGCCCAGGCGCTGGGGCACGCCCACCAGCGCGGCATCGTGCACCGCGACGTCAAGCCCGCCAACGTCCTCATCGGGATCGACGGCGGTGTGAAGGTGACCGACTTCGGGATCGCCAAGGCCGCCGACGACCCCACCCTGACCGCCACTGGGCGGGTGATGGGCACCGCCGCCTACGTCGCACCCGAGCAGCTGCGGGGCGAGGCCGTCGACGGTGCCGCCGACCTGTACTCCCTCGGCCTGCTGCTGTACGAAGCACTGACCGGTCAGCAGGCGTTCGCCGGGGACGACCCGATCGCGGTGGCCGAGGCCCGGCTGTCTGCGGCGGCGCTGCGTCCCCGTGACCTGCGGTCCGACGTGCCCCGGGACCTGGACCTGCTGGTCAGCGAGCTGACGCAGCCCGACCGCGCCCGACGGCTGGACGACCCCGTCGCGATCGTCGAACGCCTTCGTCCCTTCGCGGCCGTGCACGATGCGCCGGCCCCCCTGCCCGCGCCCGTCACCGAGGCCGACGACACCTCCATCCGCAGCGAGATGCGCTGGCTGATCCCCGTCGGGGCCCTGCTGCTGCTCGCGGGGGCGCTCGTCGCCGTCGGCATCTTCGGCGGCGTCATCGAGCAGGACTCGGTCGCCTCCTTGTTCGCCGAGGAGGTGACCCCCACACCGGTCGCCGCTGACCCCGAGCCCGACGGGGACGGGGAGGGCAGCGAGGACGACGCGATCGAGTCGGTGCCCCTCACCGGCCTGACCGCGTTCGACCCGCAGGGGGACCGCGGCGAACGCGACCGGTTCCTCGCCAACCTCACCGACGGGGCGCCGAACACGATCTGGGCCACCGAGCGCTACAACACCGCCGACTTCGGCAACCTCAAGACCGGGGTGGGATTCTACGGCGACCTCGGCGGTGCCAGGACCGTTCAGGCGGTCACCCTCGCCGTCCCCACGGGCGGCTTCGACATGGAGATCCGGGTGGCCGGACGTCCCAGCGACGACCTCGACGCCTGGCCCGTCGTGGCGACGGTCACGGATGTCGAGGAGGGGGACTCGGTGCGCATCGAGCTCGAGGACCAGCCACAGGCGCGGTACCTGATGGTCTGGGTGACCGGCAACCTGCAGCCCTTCGAGGGGCAGTTCCGGGCAGAGATAGGTGAAGTCAGGGTGCAGGCACTGGCATCCTGACGGCATCGACGTCCCGACCATCCCGGTGGGCTGACCGCCAGTGGGCAGCCCGCGCAGCGACGAGGAGCTGGTCCGCGCCTTCACCGGCGGGGACGAGCGGGCGTTCGCCGAGCTGCTGGAGCGCTACCAGCGGCGCGTGTTCGGCATCTGCTACCGCTACTTCGGTGACGCCACCGATGCAGAGGACGCCGCCCAGGACGCGTTCCTGACGTTGTACCGGCGGGCCGAGACCTTCAACGGGGCCTCGAAGTTCTCCACTTGGATGTACCGGGTCACCACCAACGCCTGCAACGACCTGGGGCGCAAGCGTTCCCGCCGGCCGAAGAAGTCCGAGGCGGTCATCGAGGACCTGCCGCTCGCCGACGACCATGACCGCTTCGGCCAGGCCGACCTGCAGCTGGACCTTCGACAGGCGCTGCTGCAGCTCGAACCGGACTATCGGGACGCCGTCATCGGCCACACGCTGCACGGCCGCCCGTACGCCGAGCTGGCCGAGGAGGCCGGTGTCGCCGTGGGGACGATCAAGTCGCGGGTCCACCGTGGCCACGCCAAGCTGGCAACCATCCTTGCCGAGGCGGACAGGTCGACCGGGGAACCTTCGGGACGTGCCCCACCTCCTACCTGATACCGCCTGACGACCCTTCCCCTGCAAGGACCCCCGCACCCGTGCCCGAGACCCCCGACGTTCGCATCCAGCTCGCCGCCTACCTGGCCGGCGAGTTGGACGACGCTGCCGTCGAGGCGCTGGAGGCCCGGATGCAGTCCGAACCGTGGGTGGCCGACGCCGCCGACGACATGGCCGACATGCTGGTCGAGCTGGGCGCAGTGGAGGAGGTGGACCCGCCGGTGGGGTTCGCCGACCGCCTCCGGGCCGGCCTGGCCGCCGAGATCGGGCACGAGCTGCCCCGTGCCGCTCGCCTGGACCCCGACGTCGTCCGCGCCAGCGGCGCCGCCGCGATGGACGGCTGGTCCACGACGTCGCGCGGGCGTCGTGACCGACCGACGGGCTCGAGGCCGGGGGACCGACACCGCGCGGAGACGCGCCGGTCGAGGTTCGGCCGTGCGGCGATGGCCGTGGCTGCTGGTGTGGTCGTGCTGTTCGTCGGCACCACCGCGGTGTTCCTGTCCTCGTCGTCGGACGACAGCGGTGACAGCGTCGAGTCCGTGGACGACACCAGCGCTCGGACCATGGGCGACGAGGCGGCGTTCGCCGGCGGCGCAGCCGATTCCGCCGAGGACGAGCGGGAGGAGGCCGCCATGGAGATGGCGCCCGACATGCTCCAGGAACCCACGGCCCTCGACGCCCCGCTCGCCGCGGAGGAGGCACCCGTCGAGGACGCCGAAGAGGAGGCCGCCGAGGGAACCGCGGCGGACGAGGCCGCAGCCGACGGCGAGCTGGCCGACGACGACACGGGGGATGCCACCGGAGCCGCCTCCGCGGCGCCGGTGGGACCCGCCCTCCTGAACCTCGGCGAGATCGGTGGGGACGACGACGCCGTTCGGGCCACCGTCGGCGGCGACCCGGCCGCAACGCAGCTGCTCGGCCGGTCCGAGGCGGACGCCCAGCAGCTGGCCACCCCGTTCCGCGACGAGATCCTCCGGGCCGAGCCGTTCGACGACGGGGTCGAACCCGGTGCCTGTGTGACCGAGGTCCTCCGCGACGCCGACGGGGTCGTGGTCCCCGCCGTCGCCGCGTCGTTCACCGCCGACGGCGATCCACGCCTCGGCTACGCGCTCGTGCGCTCCAGCAGCGGGGACGCACTGGACCGCATCGACGTGTGGGTCGTGGACCCGGACGGATGCACCGTCCTGGCTGTCGTGTCGTGAGCCCCACGGAATAGGATCGGGGTCCCCGGCGTTCTGCCATGCCGACCGCCCTACCCGCCCCCACCGCAGACACGGTGCGCGAGGCACCTCTCGTCGAAGGACCCTTTCCCATGAGCGCTGACACCATCCACGACGTCGTCATCATCGGCTCCGGACCCGCTGGGCTGACCGCCGCCCTCTACGCCGCCCGTGCCGACCTGGCGCCCCTCGTGATCGAGGGCATCGCCGCCGGCGGGCAGCTCATGCAGACCACGGAGGTCGAGAACTTCCCCGGCTTCCCCGACGGTCGCATGGGCCCCGAGCTGATGATGGACTTCCGCAAGCAGGCGGAGAAGTTCGGCACCCAGTTCATGACACAGGACGTCACCAGCGTCGACCTGTCCACCGGCTCGCCGTTCACCATCGAGGTCGGCGCCGACCGCGTGCAGGCGCGCACGATCATCATCTCCACCGGCGCGACCGCCCGCTGGCTGGGCCTGCCGAACGAGCAGCGTCTCATCGGCAAGGGCGTCTCGGCCTGCGCCACGTGCGACGGCTTCTTCTTCCGCGACCAGGAGCTGGTCGTGGTCGGTGGCGGCGACTCCGCCATGGAGGAGGCGATGTTCCTGACCAAGTTCGCCTCGAAGGTCAAGGTCGTGCACCGTCGTGACGAGCTTCGTGCCTCCCAGATCATGGCCGACCGTGCGATGGCCAACGAGAAGATCGAGTTCATCTGGAACACCGCCGTCGTCGATGTCCTCGGCGAGGACGCGGTCACCGGCGTCGTCCTCGAGGACACCAACACCGGGGAGCGTCACGAGATGGCGACCGACGGGCTGTTCCTGGCGATCGGGCACGACCCCTCCAGCTCGCTGTTCCAGGGGCAGCTCGACCTCGACGACGAGGGCTACATCCTGGTGCAGGAACCCACGACCGCCACGTCCGTCCCGGGCGTCTTCGCCGCTGGCGACATCACCGACACCATCTACCGTCAGGCCATCACGGCCGCCGGTCAGGGCTGCAAGTCCGCCCTCGACGCCGAACGCTGGCTGGAGTCCAACGCACACTGAACCCCGGGCACCCCGGGTCGGGCCGTGGAATAGTCGGTCCAGCAGCAGCGTTGAATCCACAGCACTTCCACCCCGACAGCACCCGACAGACCCCCCGCAGGAGGCAGTACCCCTCATGAGCAACACCCCCAAGGTGACCGACGCAACCTGGCAGCAGGAGGTCCTCGAGGCCGACAAGCCGGTCCTCATCGACTTCTGGGCCGAGTGGTGCGGACCGTGCCGCATGGTCGGTCCGATCATCGACGAGATCGCCCAGGAGCAGGCGGACAACATCAAGGTCCTTAAGCTCAACGTCGACGAGAACCCCGACACCGCTCGGCAGTACCGCGTGATGTCGATCCCCACCATGCTCGTCATCAAGGACGGCGTGGAGAAGAAGCGCCTCGTCGGCGCGAAGAACAAGGGCGCCCTCCTCGGCGACCTCGCCGAGTTCCTCTAGACGCGTAGCCCTGGGACAACCCGCAGGCCCCTCGCACGGGTCCTGCACCCGGCCGGTCCGGCCGCAACCTTCACCGACGGCCGCCCCAGCAGGGCGGCCGTCGGCATGTTGCCGCCTATCCTTCCTCACCTGATGGGACTCCCACTCACCCCCGGACAGCACGGCTCCGAGATCCTGGACCTGCGCCGCCGCCTCAGCCGGTGGCAGCGTGACCATGGGATCGAGCCGGCGCTGGAGGAGGGGGACGTCTTCGACGACGCCACCGCCGCAGTGACCCGGGAGTTCCAGCGGCAGCGCAACCTGCCCGCCGACGCCGAAGTCGGGCCCGAGACCTGGCAGGCGCTCGTCGAGGCCAACTACGCCCTCGGGGACCGGATGCTGTGGCACTCGGGCACCCCCATGCGGGGCGACGACGTGTTGGACCTCCAGCAACGGCTCAACCAGCTCGGCTTCGACGCCGGCATGGAGGACGGCATCTTCGGACCGTCCTCACGTGCCGCGGTCATGGAGTTCCAGGCCAACGTGGGCCTCGACGTCGACGGGATCGTGGGGGCCCGAACGCTGGAAGCCCTCCAGCGGCTCCACAGGGGCCATCAGGCGGCCGGAGTGAGCACGCGGGTACGGGAGGAAGCCGCCGTTCGCCGGATCGCCAGACAGGGCCTCATCGGC
Source organism: Euzebya rosea (assembly GCF_003073135.1). Taxonomy (NCBI): domain Bacteria; kingdom Bacillati; phylum Actinomycetota; class Nitriliruptoria; order Euzebyales; family Euzebyaceae; genus Euzebya; species Euzebya rosea. Next base: position 123,144 of record NZ_PGDQ01000014.1, on the reverse strand, counting down.
CTGCAGGTGATGGTGGACGCCACCCGTCCTCGGGACCGTGGCGACCTGCCACCCGAGGCCCAGGACGTGTCGTGGGAGATCGCCACCCGCCTGGCCGGCCACCTGGGCGCCCGCGGTGCCCGTCCGGTCCTGTCCCGCGGACGGCACCAGCACCCCACGTCCTCGGCCCGCGCACAGATGGCCAACCGACTCGGCGTCGACCTGATCGTCTCGATCGGCCTCAACACCAGCACGACCACGGCCGCCACCGGCTGCGCGGCGTACTACTTCGGATCGTTGCGGTTCGTGTCCGCCGCCGGCAACGCGCTGGCCGAGTCCCTGCTCGACAGCATGTTGCTCGCCGGCCTCGGACCCGACTGCCGGGCCCATCCCATGACCTGGACGCTGCTCCGCGAGACACGCATGCCGGCGGTCGTGATCGAACCCGGCTTCGCGACCAGCCCCGAGGACCTGGCTCGCCTGACCGACCCGGCCGTGCAGGACCGCCTCGCACGGCAGCTGACGGCCGGTATCCGGCGGTTCCTCGAGGGCTACGACGAGGACCCGTTGGTCCGCACGTCCTCCCGCAGCTGACGCTGCTCCAGGGCAGGACGCGCACGCGCGCGTTCGCGGCCCTGCAGGCTGGAGATGACCTCACCCAGCGCATGCCCGACCGCCTGCGGCCAGCTGACCGTGCGGTCCAGGTCCATGCGGTACAGCGCCGTCGTCGGGTGGGGACGGTGCAGGGCGAACCCGAGGGCTTCCAGCGCCGACCCGCTGAGCACGCAGGCACCGTCCCGGACGAACGCGGCGCCGTAGGCCTCGATCGCCTCGTACCCCTGGCTCAGCGCATCCCGTGCGAGCGCCTGGAGCAGGTGGCGGGCATGGCCGGCGCCCCGGTGGTCGGGGTCGCACCACATCGTGGCGAGGACCAGCGCGTCGTCGCTGGGCGCGAAGGTCAGGGTTCGGGGACGTTGCACGTGCAACGGTGGTGCGAAGAGGGCGAAGGCGATCAGCTCGTCGCCGTCCCAGATGCCCTTGCCGGGGGTGCCCCAGTCCAGCTGCATGGCCTGCCACCACGCGTCCTGACCCTGCGGGTCGCTCGCCTGTTCACCCGGCGGGGCGGCGGCGGACTGCCAGAACATGCACCCACGACACGGTGAGGGGAGGGCGTCGAGGTCGTCCATGTCGAGCACGCGCACCCTCGGCGGAATCACCGGTCCCGTCCTCCCGAGCTCCAGATCGCGAGCAGCCCGACACCGAGGCCGAGCACGAGCCCGACCACCGATCGGCGCAGCATCGACGGGCCAGTGGTCACGACCCGAGGATACGCAGGTCCGGACCGATGGCCGCTGCCCGTGCCGAATCACTTCATTACTGATCCAACAGTCTCCAAGAGGTCGACTGCCCATCGGTGGAGTGGCCATCAGGGTGGTCACGGGGCGCGTCGCTACGCTGAACCTCTCGACAACCCCGTGCCGCCGTTCTCAGGAGCCCGACTTGGCCGCCGTCGACCCCCATCTGAAGCGCTACGCCACCCGCGCCACCGGCATGAAGGCAAGCGAGATCCGCGCACTGTTCGCCGTCGCGAGCCGCCCGGAGGTCGTCTCCCTGGCAGGCGGCATGCCCGACGTGTCGGTCCTGGACTTCGAGGAGGTGGCCGCGGTCGCCGCCGAGGTCTTCGCCCGCGACGGGGTGACCGCGCTGCAGTACGGCGGGGGACAGGGCAGCGAGCGGCTGCGCGAGTCGCTGACGATGGTCATGGCGGAGGAGGGCATCCACGCCCGCGCCGACGACCTCGTCGTGACCACCGGCGGCCAGCAGGCGCTCGACCTGCTCGCACGCCTCTTCATCGACCCCGGTGACGTCGTGGTCGCCGAGGGTCCCTCGTACGTGGGCGCGCTGTCGGCGTTCCAGCAGTACGAGCCGAGGGTCGTGCACGTCGGCATGGACGGTGACGGCATGGACCCCGACGCCCTCGCCGAGACCATGCAGCGCCTGGTCGACGAGGGGCGGCCGGCCAAGATGATCTACACCATCCCCAACCACCAGAACCCGGCGGGAGTCTCCCTGTCCCTGGAACGACGGGAACGGATCGTCGCGATCGCCGAGCGGTTCGACGTCATGGTCATCGAGGACAACCCGTACGGGATGCTGGACTTCAAGCACGAGCGTCGGACGCCGCTGGTGTCCCTCGCGCCCGAGCGGGTCATCTACCTGAGCAGCCTCTCCAAGATGTTCTCCCCCGGCATGCGAACCGGCTGGGTGCTCGCGCCCCGGTCGGTCCGCGACAAGCTCGTACAGCTGAAGGAAGCCTCGGACCTGTGCCAGTCCAACGCCACCCAGGGGATCGCCGACGCCTGGTTGCGCACGCAGCCGTGGACCGAGCACGTCCGCAGCTTCACCGAGCTGTACCGCGAACGCTGCGACGCCATGCTGGCCGAGATCGAGTCGGCCTTTCCCGCCAGCGCGAAGGTGAGCCCTCCGACCGGCGGCATGTTCGCCTGGGTCAGGCTGCCCGACGCGATCGACACCGGGGCGATGCTGCCCCGCGCCATCAACGCCCGCGTGGCCTACGTCCCCGGACGAGGTTTCTACGCCGACGGTGGAGGAACCCACGAGATGCGACTGAACTTCAGCTACGCCAACGAGACCCGGATCCGCGAGGGCATCCGCCGCCTGGGCAAGCTGATCGGAGACGAGATGACGCTGCTGGAGGCGTTCGGACGTTCGGGGACCGAGGCATGAGCAGCAACCGCATCGCCGTCATCGCCGGTGGCCTGTCGCTGGAACGCGAGGTCAGCCTACAGTCGGGCACCCGTATCGCCGCCGCGCTGGAGAGCGTCGGCCACGACGTCAGGGTGCTCGATGTCGACCCACAGCTCGGTGATCACCTGAGCGAGTTCGAGCCGGACCTGGCCTACCTCGCCCTCCATGGACGCATGGGGGAGGATGGCACGATCCAGGGGCTGCTCGAGCTGCTCGGCATTCCCTTCACCGGCCCCGACGCGAGGGCGTCGTCGTTGGCCTGGGACAAGGCCGTCACCAAGGCGCTGTGGAGGCGCGCCGGGATCCCCACGCCGGACTGGGTGTCGGTGTCCAGCGAGGCCATCCGGGACCTCGGCGCCGCACGGCTGCTGCCCCGGGTGATCGACACACTGCAGCTGCCGCTGGTCGTCAAGCCGAGCCAGGGTGGCGGCAGCATGGGGGTCGGCTACGTCAACAGCGCCGACCAGCTGACCGACGCGTTGATCGGGTCGTTCCGGTACCACGGTGTGGCGCTGGTCGAGCGTCGGGTCGACGGGACGGAGCTGGCCATCTCCATCGTCGATGGTGAGGTGTTGCCGGCGGTCGAGATCGACATCGCGTCGCACGGCCCGGACGATCACTACGACTTCTCCGCCCGATACACACCCGGCGCGACGCTGCTGCACGCCCCGGCACGCCTCCCGGCCGACGTCCTGGACGCCGCGGCCTCGGCGGCGGTGGCGGCCTACGAGCAGGCCGACGCACGGCACGTGACTCGTGTGGACCTGATGGTTGACCACGACGGGCAGCCGTGGCTCCTGGAGCTGGACACCTGTCCGGGCATGACCGAGACCTCGCTGTTGCCCGCAGCAGCCGAGGCGAAGGGCATGTCGTTCGCCGAGCTCTGCGAAACGATCGTGTCAGCGGCGCTGGAGCCGGTCAGCACGCGCAAGTAAAACGCCTCTGACCTGCGGAAACGCCACCAGCTGCACGCTGGTGGCGTTTCGACTAGTGGAGTAGGCCCGACCATGGGCCGATTCGGCCCTCGTGGGTCACCAACCGGCGGTCAGCCGGCCAGCAGGTCCTGGCCGCTGCCTCGTCCGAGGATGTCGAGCAGGCGCTCGAGGTCCTCGGCCCCGGCGAACTGGATGACGACCTTGCCCCGCTTGACCGACCCCTTGATCTCGACCTTGGTCCCGAGCGCGTCGACGAGTCGTTCCTCCACGTGGGTGAAGGGTGACCGCTTCCGCTTCTTCGCCTCGGTGGCGAGGTCGGTCATGACGTCGTCGGTGCTCTGCGACTGACGCTCGACGATGCCGCGGACGAGCTCTTCCGTGGCACGGACCGACATGCCCTCGGCCACCACCTGGCTGGCGATGTCCTCCTGCTGCTCGGTGCTCGGCAGGCCGAGGATGGCCCTGGCGTGGCCGGCAGAGAGGGCGCCGGTGACGACCATGTCGGTGACCGACGCGGGGAGGGCGAGGAGGCGCATGCTGTTGGAGATCGCCGAGCGCGACTTGCCGAGCTTGTTGGCGAGCGCGTCGTGGGTCATGCCGAAGTCGTCGAGCAGCTGCCTGTAGGCCATCGCCTCCTCGATCGGGTCGAGGTTGGCCCGGTGCACGTTCTCCACCAGCGCCTCGGTCAGCAGCTGGCCGTCCTCGGTGTGGCGGACGACCACCGGCACCTCGGTGAGGCCGGCCATGCGCGAGGCCCGGTAGCGACGCTCACCGGCGATGATCTGGTAGCCGCCGGTGGGCAGGGGACGGGCCACGATGGGCTGCAGGATGCCGATCTCGGCGATGCTCAGCGCCAGCTCCTGCAGCAGCTCGGGGTCGAAGCGGTCGCGAGGCTGCCGCGGGTTCGGCTGCAGCTCGGCGAGCGGCACGGTGACCAGCCCCGACTGTCCGGGTGCCGCACTGGGGATCAGGGCCCCCAGCCCACGTCCGAGTCCGCCCGGCTTGCTCATGCCACTGCTCCTTGTTCGGTGTCTCGCTGCTGGTCGTCGGCGCGTCGGTCGAGGCGTTCGACGACTTCCTGGGCGAGCCGGCGGTAGGCCATGGCGCCCCTGGAGGAGGGGTCGAACTGGGTGATCGGCTGGCCGAAGCCGGGGGCCTCCGCCAGGCGGACGGTGCGGGGAATCCGGGCCTTGAAGACCCGGTCACCGAAGTGGGAGCGGACCTCATCCACGACTTGCTGGCTCAGGCGGGTGCGGGCGTCCAGCATCGTGAGGACGAAACCGGTCATCTCCAGCTGCGGGTTGAGCTGCTCCCGGATGAGGTCCACGTTGCGGCGAAGCGCCCCGAGCCCCTCCAGGGCGAAGTACTCGCACTGGATCGGCACGATCACGCCGTCGGCGGCGGTCATGGCGTTGACCGTCAGCAGCCCCAAGCTCGGCGGGCAGTCGATGATGATGGCGTCGTACTGGTCACGGACGGCGTCCAGGGCCCGGCGTAGCTTGTGTTCACGGCTGAAGGCGCTGACCAGCTCGACCTCGGCGCCGGCGAGGTCGATCGTGGCGCGGATCAGGTCGAGTCCGGGTTGTGTGGTCGGAACGACGGCGTTCTCGACCGGCACGGCATCGACCAGGACGTCGTAGACCGAGGCCTGGCCGGGATGCGCACGGAGACCGAGGCCGGAGGACGCGTTGCCCTGGGGGTCGAAGTCCACGAGGAGCACCCGCAGGCCGAGCTCCGCCAGGGATGCGGCCAGGCTGACCGACGTCGTGGTCTTCCCCACACCGCCCTTCTGGTTCGCGACTGCGAGGACCGTTGCGGCGGCGTACCGTCCCGCCCGTTCGGGTGTCGGGGCGGTCACGGGTTCGGGGGCCTCGAACGCGTCGACCTCGTCCTCGAGATCGTCGGTTTCCACGGCGTCGGCCTGCGGTTCGGCTGGGATGGTCGGCGTGTGGTCACGGGATGCGTCCATGCCTGCTTGGTCGTCCTCACGCGCCCAGTAGCGGTACCACGGTCCGGACGTGTCGTGTGGTGTCACCAACGGCCACCTCCAAGGGGCTCGAAGGGACCCCGCACACCACGTGACGGCGATCCCGCTTGCTCGCCACTGATGCTAGCAACCGTGACAGTGCCGGTAGGGAAGGTGGGACGCCGCTGTGGACAGTCATCCAGCGGTTGCAGGACCACGCTGCACCGTTCCACGTGGAACACCGTGGGTGGATGTGACGCCCACGGCTCGCGGCCCCGCCCACCGCTCCAGGATCCGACGCCCTTGCGGGACGACAGTGGCACGTTGCCCCGATCTGTGCGCGCGTTCCACCGGGCAGCGTCCAGGCGCACCACACGGGCGCTCAGCGTTCCATCCGGTCCCTGTGCCGACGTGCCACCCAGGTGCCGATCCTTCCATGCAGTCGACGACAGCCATGTCGCAGAGCTGCAGAAGGGGGCCCCTCCCGGACGGACCGCTGGAGAACACCCTCGGGGACGAGTCACCACGTCTTTGGATCCCCGGTGTGCCGACCTCCCTCCACCGTGGCGAGTCGCAGTGGCACATGGGCTGCGGTTCGCGCCCGTCAGGTCCGGCGGCCCTCCGACGGCGGGAGGCCACGATCCTCTGCGTCCCATCGGCCACGCCACAATTCAGACCGCCATGCCTGCGGTGGGCTGCGTGCCGGGCCCCCGTGGGCCATCGGCGTTCACCACGCCGTCGAATCCTCGTGATGGTCCTCTGTTCGCGAATCCGAACGTCCGGGGTTCCACTCCATACATGCTTGGCGGCAGACGGGTGTGTTCCACGTGGAACGCCTTGGGGGGTCCTCGGGGCCCACCTGGGCTCCTGCCGCCATCCAGATGTGGTGGTCCCCGCCGCATACGGCGGACCCGAAGACTGGGACGCTCCGGCGGTAACGACTCAGGAAGCGAGTGACACGCGCCCCAAGGTATGGAAGCGGGGACTTGGTACACCTCGCCGCTCTCTTCCTCAGGGAAGACACCGACCCTTCTCCCGCAGTCACGGCCATCTGGGTCTTTGCGGGTCCTTGCCGCCTTGCACCATGCCGAGCGCACACCGTCTCGTGCCGCACGGAGACATGCGCACTGCCTGGATCGCTGCGGCCCTGTGCGACACCGAACGGGGGAGCGGAGACATCGGCGGAAGATCCCGACACGCCCCCCGGTGACCCACGGCGGTCGGGGGGGACGGTCACCCCCAACTCACGTTGCCTTCGGTCGTGGCCCGCTCAGTCCGCTCACCACCTCCGTCCAGGGCCCGCCGAGTCCATGCCCCGAACAACGCCATCGGTCACTGCCACCCGCTCCTTGCTGTTCGAATGACCTCCAGGCCTCTACACACCGAGGTTGCACGTGAAACGCTCCCGCGATCGACGGGGAGTTGGTTGCACGTGAAACCTCGGGTGATCGCCGCTGGAAGTCCACAGAGGTGCCCAAACCCCCGCCAGATGATCGGAATGTCCCACGAAGCGAAAGAGCGGCGATCCACCCGGGCAGACACGGGCGAACGCGCCGCGGGTGTGGGGCCACCTGGTCAGTAGGGGACAATGCCGAGAAGCAGTCCTCGCCCTGCCCTACCTAGGGACCGCACAACCCGGCCCGTCCACCCCGGTCCCGTCGAGGTGTTCGCCCCCGGACGGCCGATTACCGCCGGGCGATCCCCAACCGTTTGCACGGAGCGACCCTGGCTACCCCGGTTCGGGACAGGGGGTGCGTGCGGAGCTTGCAGAAGCACAAGCGCCGTTGAGGACCATTCATGGCGTTGCACGTGGAACGCTCGAGTCCACAGCGCGTCGTGGCAACGAGCAGTCAGCTGCGGCCCCATGCACACTCACCATCCGAACGACGGCAGCATCAGCCGCATGCAAGGGGGGCCACCTTCGACGGCCGGTGACGGCACTCCAGGAACCCGCCGATGATCGGGACGGCGGGCACATACTGGACGGCGCTGGTCGCACTCGGGGACACCGCGACGCAAGAACCATCCAAGTCCGTCAAAGACCGACCATCATGCCCACGTGGTCGACCGACCACTGACCAACGCCCGTGGTCGAGAAGCGTCTCCATCTCGGACTCGATCGCCACCACGCCATGCAGCCGTGCGTCCCCCGTCCCGGTGTCCGACCGCGCGACCACGGCGGCCATCAGGACCCCAGCCGGCTGATCCCGCTGCGGACCACAGGGCCGCGTCGGACCCGGCTCGGAAGATGGGTCGACTCCGGCAGTCCTGCCGGTGTCCCGCCACTCGCCTCACCGAAGGGCTTCCGCAGGCCGTCAGATCCCCAGTGCGGCCACTCCAGCCCACGGCCCTGCCCCTCCCAGGAGGGGCTGTCTGCCCCCCGTCCCCCACCTCTCACGACAGGGAACAACCGATGACGACGCGCCAGACCCGCCTCCCACCGGACGCGCTCCAGGCGGTAGCCGGCGGGGGAGTGGGCACGGACCATCCGACCCGTCGCCCGTTCGTCGTTCGGCGCGTCCACCAGTGCGACCCGAACGTGCGTCGTCCGAACCATGCCAGCACGCTGCCGGACCAGCCGCCTTGCCGGGACCCGCAGCCCGAGTCGAGGCGCATCGTCCCCAACGATGAACCCTGACCACGACCCACACGCAAGGACCCCCGGGCACGTGCGGCTCCGTTCCGGCTGACGCGCCGGGCACGCCCACGTCGGATCCCAACGACCTCGGGGTCCTGCAACGCGAGATCGCGAGCTACCGAGCGCCGGCCCACCTGGCCGAGCAGCCGATTCGGCCCAGGATGGCCTGTCGCGAAGGATACCGGACCATCAACCCGCCCGGTAAACGCCCGCAGGCGACCGTTCACTGCGTTTTCGCAGGTCAGACGGAGTTTCGAAGGAGGGTCAGCTGGGGCTGCACACGAGGATCATCGACCCCAGCTGTCCCATCAGCTCTTGGGGCCGCCCAAGGGCTTCGCCTGCGGCAGGCCATCCGACCGCGGCACGCCGGTCGGGGGACCACCCTTGGCGACGAGGCTCACGATGACGGTCCCGCGGTCAGACATCTCCAACGCAGACGTGCTGTTCTCGCGCATCCGGAGCTTGGAGGCTGCGCGCTGGAAGTAGCCGCGTTCCTGGTCGATGCTCGGGCCCTTGACGACCTCCAGGCGACCTCGCGGCTTGAGGAAGCCACGCGCCAGCTCCGCCACGATGTCCAGCCGAGCCATGGCGCGGCTCACCACGCCGTCGTAGATGCCGCGGTACTCCTCCTGACGGGCCAGCACCTCGGCCCGACCGGCGACGGCGCGGGCGTTCTCGAGTCCGAGGATCTCGATGAACTCGTTGACCGCGTCCACCTTCTTCTGGCGGCTGTCGATCAGCGTCCATCCGACGTGCGGCCGCATGATGGCCGCGACCAGCCCGGGAAGGCCCCCGCCCGTGCCGAGGTCGATCCAGTGCTGGCCGTCGCCCGCATGGATGGCCTCGACGACCGCAACGCACTCGGGGATGTGGACGCTGTCCAGCAACCCCCGGTCACGGGCCGACACCAGGTTGTGCGGCGACTCGGCGATCAGGTGCCCGAGCAGCGCGAGCTGTTCGCCGACGCCAAGGCCATCCTCGGCGCGATCGCCGACGGTGAGGCCGTCAGCGCGACCACCCTCGGACGCGCCGCCCTCGCCACCATCCCCGCGTGCACGAGAAACGCGGGCCGGACCATCGTCCAGACCCGCGTCGTGCTCGGGGCCCTCCGTGGAGCCCGACACCCTTAGCCCTCCGGCCGGATGACCACGCGGCGACGCGGCTCGGCGCCTTCGCTCGCGGAGGTCACGCCACCCGCAGCGGCGGCCAGGTTGTGCATCATCTTGCGCTCGTAGGCGTCCATCGGCTCGAGCTTGACCGGCTCCAGGGTCTCGCGGACCTCGGCGATGGCCTCGCGGCACCGCTCGCGCAGCTTCTCCAGCTGGCGGGCACGGTAGCCCTCCACGTCCACCCGGACGTGGGACCGTCGCTCGGTCTGGCGCTGCACGGAGCACCGAACGAGCTCCTGCAGGGCGTCCAGGGTGGCCCCGCGGCGGCCGATCAGCAGCCCGGATCCCACCTCCTGCACGGTGACGGTGGCCTGGTCGGGCTGGACCTCGATGTCGATGTCCCCCGGCAGGTCCAGGATGTCGAGCAGCCCCTCCACGAAGTCAGCGGCGAGGTCTGCATCCTCGTCCAGCAGCTCCATGGTCGTGCGCTCGTCGGACTCGGCTTCTTGAACGTCGGTCATCGCGAACGTTCCTTTCGTGCTCGATGTCCCCGATGGATGCGGGGACGCGTCTGATGGAAATCCTCGGCGGAGTCGTCAGAACTGGTGTTCGATCAACGGCCGCCGTTGTGGTCAGCGCTTGCTGCGCCGTCCCGTGGTGTCGCTGGACCCCTCGGCGTCGGTGGACGCCGCGCTGCCGTTGGTGTTGCCGGTCCTGCCGGCCCCGCCCTTGCTGGCCCCGCCCTTGCCGGTCCCGCCCTTGGTCGTCGAGTCCTTGCTGGCGCGACCGTTGGTCGTCCCGCCGCTCGACCGGCCGTTGGAGGTCCCACCGGCGGTCGACTTCTTGCCCGACGTGCCCCCGGGCTGGTTCTTGGCGGCCTTGGCGCGGGCCCGCTCCCTGCGAGCCTCGGCGCGGGCCTCCTCGTCACGGGCCTCCTCGGCCTCGACCTGGCGGAAGATGACCCACTGCTGGCCGATCGTCCACACGTTGGTGGTGACCCAGTACAGGACCACACCGATCGGGAAGGTCCAGGACAGCCAGCCCAAAAAGACCGGCATGATGTAGAGCATCAGCTTCTGCGCCTGCTGCTGCTCGGCGGCCGCCTGGGTGTTGCGGCCCTGCATCATCTTGGTGGAGTAGTACGTCGTCCCGACCTGCAGGGCGACCAGGACGATCGCGCCGATCCCGGCGCCACCTGCCGCGGTGTTGGCCAGCGAGTCGATGCCGAAGAAGTTGGCGGTCGTCAGCTCGGGGATGCGGTCCCCGAAGGTCAGCGCCACGCCGATGCGCTCGGACACGTCGATGAAGATGCGGTCGAGCGCGCCTACCGGGTTGGGCTGCAGGACCCGGAAGAGGGCGAAGAAGATCGGCATCTGCAGCACGAGCGGCAGGCAACCCCCGACGGGGTTGACGTTGTGCTCCTGGTACAGGGCCATCTGCGCTTCGCGCTGCTTCTCCTTGGCGGCCTTGTACTTCTCGGGATCCGTCTTCATCAACGTCTTGTCGACGTCGTACTTCTTCTGGATCTTCTTGAGCTCGGGCTGCAGCTTCTGCATCGAGCGCATGGACTTGGTCTGGCGCACCGCGAGGGGCACCAGGAACAGCCGGACGGTCAGGGTCAGCAGGATGATGCTGAAGCCCCACTTGTAGCCCCCTGCGATCGGGTCCAGCAGGTTGGCGTACATGTGCAGGATGGCGGAAAGGCCGTCCTGGAGACCGTTCCATATCTGGCTGAAGAACGACATCAGAGGTGCTCCTCCTGACGCGGTTGGGACGCGTCAGCTGGGGGGTGGAGTTCGGGAGGTGTGGAGTCGCCGCGCGTGGCGCGACGCGGTGGGACGGGGTCGAGTCCCGTGCCACCCCAGGGGTGGCACCTGCCGAGGCGACGAAGCGTCAGCCAGGTTCCCCGCACGGCGCCGTGGACACGGATGGCCTCGAGGCCGTACGCCGAGCAGGTGGGGTGGTACCGACAGGTCTCGGCCCGCTTGGGCACGAGCCGATACAGCCTGATCAGGCCGGCCAGCACCCAGGCGAGCGGTGACGTCCTCATGCCGCGGCTGCCCGCACGTGAACACGAGACAGCGCACGCTCCAGGTCCTTGCGGACGTCGGCGAACGCCGCAGTCACCGCCGGTGGCTTGGCGGTGACAACGAGGTCCATCCCGGGGGGCAGGTCAGCCGCCTGGAGGGCAGCACGAATGCGGCGCTTGGCGCGATTGCGCTGCACAGCGCCGCCGACGCGACGACCGGCCACCACGGTGGCACGGCATTCGTGCGTCGGGTCCGAGGGACGTCCGTGGACCACGAGGGTGGCGGTGCCCATCGCGTTTCGCGCATCGAAGACCGCCCGGATCTCTCGCCCGGAACGCAGTCGCGCGGGGGTGGGCATGCTCCCCACCGTAGCGAGGACAGGTGGAGCCGACCTACGCGGTCAGCTTCTTGCGGCCCTTCGCACGACGCGCCTTGATCACGGCACGGCCGGACGCGGTCTGCATGCGGGCGCGGAAGCCGTGCTTCTTGGCGCGACGACGGTTGTTGGGCTGGAAGGTGCGCTTGCTCATGACTGGAGGCCTTACTGTTGGGTCGTGGCCGTCCCCGCAGACGGCGGCCCACAGCTCGGGGGCCTGGGCAGTGCGGGTGGCGTAGGTGTCGCGGCGGGGCGTGGCATGAGTCGGGCCCCCGGATGGGGGCACCAATCCCGCGCGCGATGGACCAGTGTATTGACCACCCCCCAGAAGCGTCAACCGGCCACCAATCCACACTTGTCCACAGGTCGACAGGCCCCCTAGACTCCGCAACCTTCCCATGGGTGAACGGGAGTGTCCAACGGCCTCGAATACCACGCGCCCGACATTCCCACAACCTGTGGAAAACTCTGTGGATGACCGGTACGCATCACGTCGATGATGCGCTCGACCGGCCCTCCGGAGCCCTCGTGCTCCAGCCCCGCCGTTCCCGACGACCAAGTGAGCTGACCGCGCGATGGACCTCGAAGGCCAAGACCTCGTCGACGTCTGGAACACGGCGGTGAGGCAGCTCTCGGCCGACGTCCCCAGCGCCGCACAGCTGACCTGGATGGCCGAGACCCACCCGATCGGCCTGTCCGACGGGGTCTGCGTGCTGTCCGCCCCCCACGAGTTCGCCCGCGAGCAGCTGCGACGGAAGTTCCAGGACAAGATCTCCGGCGCCCTGTCCGATGCGGTCGGCTCGCCGGTCACCCTGGTCATCACCGTCCGGCCCGACACCGCCGAGCCCACCTCCACCAGCGACCCCGCACCGTTCGTCGAGGAACCCGACGACGTGCGCATGGCACCGCCCACTCCGCGCGTGGACACCTCCGTGCACGGCAACGTGCACGCGCTGCCCACGTCGAACCTGTCGGACAAGTACGTCTTCGAACGCTTCGTCATCGGGCCGGGCAACCGGTTCGCCCATGCCGCCGCCTTCGCCGTGGCCGAGGCCCCCGCGAAGGCCTACAACCCGCTGTTCATCTACGGCGGCTCCGGCCTGGGCAAGACCCACCTCCTGCAGGCGGTCGGCCACTACGCCGGCCGGCTGTACCCCCGCTCCAAGATCACCTACGTCACCTCCGAGCAGTTCACGTCGGAGTTCATCGAGGGGGTGCGCAGCGGACACCAGGCAAGCTTCCAGCGCCGTTACCGCGACGTGGACATCCTGCTGATCGACGACATCCAGTTCCTGGAGAAGGCCGAGCGGACGCAGGAGGAGTTCTTCCACACGTTCAACGCCCTCCACCACGCCGAGAAGCAGATCGTCCTGACCTCCGACCGGCCGCCCCGCGCGCTGGAACGCCTCGAGGACCGGCTACGCACCCGGTTCGAGATGGGCCTGCTGACCGACGTGCAGCCGCCCGACCTCGAGACCCGCCAGGCGATCCTCCGTCGCAAGGCGGAGCTGGAGGAGGTCGACGTCCCCGCAGGGGTCCTCGAGCTGATCGCCAGCCGCATCTCCACCAACATCCGTGAGCTCGAGGGCGCGCTGATCCGCGTGATCGCCGCGGCCAGCCTCTCCAAGCAGCCCGTCAGCATGGCGCTGGCCGAGACGGCGCTGAAGGACATCTTCCCTGCGGCCACGCTGGGGGAGATCACCGCTGACGTGATCATGGAGGAGACGGCCAAGTACTTCGGCTTCTCCACCGACGAGCTGTGCTCGGCCACGCGCACCCGGTCGCTGGTGACGGCCCGCCAGATCGGCATGTACCTGACCCGCGAGCTCACCGAGCTGTCGTTGCCCAAGATCGGCGAGCAGTACGGCGGCCGCGACCACACCACGGTCATCCACGCGAACAAGAAGATCCAGAAGCTCATCCGCGAACGGCCCGCCCTCTTCGAGCAGATCCAGGAGCTCACGGGGCACATCAAGGCGCGGTCCCGTGGCTGAGATTCGCCCACAGGTGCTCGTGGACAACCGGTGGACGGTCCTCGACGCTCCACGAGCAGAACGCGACACTGGGCTTGTCCACATGCGCGTTCCCGGAATTACACGTGTGCCGCACAGCTTCCCCACGAGGCGGCCAACAGGGTCAAACGACCTGTGACCTCGCGAAAGAGCGGTTACCCACAGGCGTTCGTCGCCCCTACAACTACAACTGTTCCTAGAGATCTGACATCAACCCCTTAACCCGAGGGCCCGGGGAGCGGTGGAAAACACCGCCACGAGCCGAGGAGATCCCATGAAGTTCCGCGCCGAGCGCACCGAGTTCGAAGAGGCCATCAAGTGGGTGCAGCGCACCGTCGGTGAGCGCGTCAGCTTTCCCGCGATGGCCGGCATCAAGCTGAGCCTTGCCGGTGACGAGCTGACCCTGTCCTCGACCAACGGGCAGATCGACTCCGAGCTGACCCTGCCCGTCCAGGGCGAACGGGATGGCGGCGCGCTGGTGTCCGGCAAGCTGCTCAGCAACGTCGTCCACCTGCTGCCCAACGACGCCGTGGAGATCGCCGCCGTCAACGAGGCCATGAACATCCGGTGTGGCCGTGCGAGCTTCGAGCTCCGGCTGATGGTGCTCGAGGACTTCCCGTCCATGCGCACCCCGCTGGAGGACGCCCCGTCGGCCACCCTGCAGGCCGGCGAGTTCTCCCAGCTGATCACCCAGGTCGCCCGCTCCGCCAGCACCGAGGACGCCCGTGCCGTCCTCACCGGCGTGAAGCTCGAGGCCAGCGACGGCAACTTCACCGCCGCAGCCACCGACTCCTACCGCCTGGCCGTCCGCACGATCCCGTGGGACGAGGCCGGCGAGATGAGCGCCCTCGTGTCGCGTCGTGCGCTGGAGCAGGCCAAGCACGCTGCCGACATGCTCGGGAGCGCCGTGAAGCTGGTCCTGGAGCCCAGCTACGCCACCTTCGTGTTCGCCGACCGCCGCCTGGTCTCCACCCTGGTGGAGGGCAAGTACCCGGAGTACCGCGGACTGATCCCCGACGGCTACGAGCGGCGCATCCGCGTCGACCGCCAGGCCCTGACCGAGGTCGTGCGACGCATCGCCGTCGTCGGTGAGGCCGACAAGGCCATGACGCCGGTGATCCTGGGCATGGACAGCGACACGCTGACGGTGAAGGCCGACTCCACCGAAGCCGGGCAGGCCGAGGAGTCCCTCCCGATCGAGCTGGAGGGCGAGCCGCTCCAGATCGCGTTCAACCCGCGCTTCCTCATCGACGGCCTCGACGCCATGGGTGGCGAGCAGGTCATGTTCGAGTTCCGCGACGAGCTCAAGCCCGCCGTCATGCGCCCGCCGGCGCCGGAGGAGGGCGACGACGAGTCCGAGGCGGACTACCTGTACCTGCTGATGCCCGTCCGGGTCTGACGTGGGTCTCGCCGAGCGCGTCGACCCGGACGGCGCGACCGACGAGAAGACCATGCTGGTCCAGTACCTGGATCACCTGCGCGCGACCGTGGCGATGAAGGCCCGTGGCGTCGATGCCGCGGGCGCGGCTGCCACGGTCGGCGCCTCGACCCTCACCCTGGGCGGGCTGGTCAAGCACCTGACCCTGGTCGAGCACAGCTGGTTCGAGCACCGGTTCGTCGACGGACCGGGCCGCGAACCCTGGATCGGCGTCGACTGGGAGTCCGACCCCGACTGGGAGTTCCGCACGGGGGCGACGGAGGACGTCGACGACCTGCTGGCGGAGTACGACGCTGCCTGCGCACGGTCCAACGCCATCATCGCGGCCGCGGAGCTGGACGACCTGCTCGCCTGGTCGGGCTGGGAGGGGCGCGAACGGCCCAACCTCCGCTGGGTCATCCTCCACATGATCGAGGAAACCGCCCGCCACGCGGGGCACGCGGACCTGCTGCGCGAAGCCATCGACGGCGTCGTCGGCGAGTGACGCGTCCGACCACGACACGGACGACCTGATGCGGCTGGAATCGCTGCACCTGCTCGACGTGCGCAACTACGAACGGCTGGACCTCGAGCTCCAGCCCGGCGTGACGACGTTCGTCGGCTCCAACGCGCAGGGCAAGACCAACCTGCTGGAGGCCGTGCATTACCTGTCGCTGGGGCGATCCCACCGGGTCTCCAGCGACCAGGCGATGGTCCGGGCCGGCGCCGACGCGGCCGTCATCCGCGCGGAGGCCCGCAGCGACATGGGCCAGCGGATCGC
This sequence comes from Euzebya rosea, assembly GCF_003073135.1. Taxonomy (NCBI): domain Bacteria; kingdom Bacillati; phylum Actinomycetota; class Nitriliruptoria; order Euzebyales; family Euzebyaceae; genus Euzebya; species Euzebya rosea. The sequence continues at coordinate 107,132 of NZ_PGDQ01000014.1, read as the reverse complement.
CGTCAGCGTCGAGCTTCGGCAGGGACGCAACCGTGCCCAGCTCAACGGCCAGCCGATGCAGCGCATGTCCGACGCGTTCGGGGCGATCCGGTCGGTCATGCTCGCGCCGGAGGACCTGACCCTGGTCCGCGGCGACCCCGGTGATCGCCGGCGCTTCCTCGACGACCTGCTGGCCGGCCGACGCGCCACCTTCGCCGGGGTGCGCAGCGACCTCGACCGTGCCCTGACCCAGCGCAACGCGATCCTCAAGGACGCACGGATCACGGGTCGCCTCCAGCGGGACGTGCTCGAGGTCTGGACCGACACCTACGTCAACACCGCCGGGCCGGTGCTGGCGGCGCGGATCGCGGCCATCAACGCCCTCGCCGAACCGGTCGCCGAGGCCTACGCCGACCTCGTGGCCGCGAGCCCGTCCCAGGACGTCGATCGGCTGCCCGTCCTGGCCTACGAGCTGTCCTGGGGCCGCACGGTCACCGGCACGACGGGCCAGCCCGTGCCCGATCCGGGTGAGCTGGCCGGGGAGCTGCGCGAGGCGCTGGCCGAGCAGGAACGCGACGAGGTCCGACGTGGCATGACGCTGGTCGGACCGCACCGCGACGAGCTGTTCCTCGGCATCGGCGACCTGCCGGCCAAGGGCTACGCCAGCCACGGGGAGCAGTGGTCGCTGGCCCTCGCGCTCAAGCTCGCCTCCCACGAGGTCATCGGCGAGATCGGCGACGAGCCGATCGTCCTGCTCGACGACGTGTTCGCGGAGCTCGACGAGGACCGTCGTCGACGCCTGGCTGCACGCTGCGCAGGGTTCGAGCAGGTCCTGGTCACCGCCGCCGTCGGGACGGAGGTCCCCCTCGAGGGGATGCGCGTCCACATCCGGGCCGGTACGGTCATCGACCCGCCGTCGATCGGAGGATCCACGTGAAACCCCCATCCCTCCGCCCGGTGCCCATGCTCGTCCCGAGCGCCCGACCTCGCGGATGAGCCGCCGACCACACCGCCCGGACCCCCAGCCGATCGGGCGGGTCATCGACGAGATGATCACCCGTCGCCGCTGGGCCGGCCGGCTCGACGGGGCGCGGATCTTCGACTTCTGGGACGAGGCCGCAGGCCCCGACATCGCCGCCCATGCCAACCCCGTTCGGCTGCACGGCGGTGTCCTCGTGATCGCGGCAGAGGACGCGGGCTGGGCGACCCAGCTGCGCTACTTCACCGGCGACCTCCAGGCCCGTGTCAACTCGATTATGGGACCGGACACTGTCCGCAAGATCGAGATCGTGGTCCAGCGCTCCTCCAAATAGCCTCTGACCTGCTGAAACGCCACTGCGTGGCTTCCAAGGGTCGAAGGTCACGTACGTGGTAGTCTTCGTGGTCACCGCAATATGCTTCCCACAGGGCCGTCTGGCGCGACAACGCGCGCGGCCCGCTGGGATCGATCCGGAAGGCGTTCTGTGTCCGACGACCAGACCCCGAAGGACGACGTCGCGGGCGAGCAGGCCGAAGCATCCACGCCTGCTCCCGCGCCGGAGTCCTCCTACGAAGCCAGCGACATCACCGTCCTCGAAGGACTCGAGGCGGTCCGCAAGCGTCCCGGCATGTACATCGGTTCGACGGGGCCACGGGGCCTGCACCACCTGGTGTGGGAGATCGTGGACAACTCCGTCGACGAGGCCATGGCCGGTCGCTGCGACAGCATCGACGTCCGGCTCCTCGCCGACGGTGGCGTGCGGGTCGAGGACGACGGTCGCGGCATCCCGGTGGAGATGCACCCCACCCAGGGCAAGTCCACCCTCGAGGTCGTCCTGACGATCCTCCACGCGGGCGGGAAGTTCGACAACCAGGCCTACGCCGTCTCCGGTGGCCTCCACGGCGTGGGTGTCTCGGTCGTCAACGCGCTGTCCAGCCGCCTGATCGCCGAGGTCAAGCGCGAGGGCAAGCTCTGGCGCCAGTCGTTCCAGCGCGGGGTCCCCGACGCGCCCATCGAGGCCGTCCGGGACCTCGAGCCCGGCGAGGGCACCGGGACGATCATCACGTTCTGGGCCGACGACGAGATCTTCGAGACCAACGAGTACAGCTGGGAGACGCTGACCACCCGGTTCCGCGAGACCGCCTTCCTGACCGCAGGCCTGCGGATCAGCGTGGCCGACGAGCGCACCGGGCACACCGACGAGGACGGCAACCAGCTGACCCAGGAGTTCCACGCCGAGGGCGGCCTGTCGGACTTCGTGGCCTACCTGAACTCCACCAAGAAGACCGAGGTCCACGACGACATCATCGCCTTCACGGCCTCCGAGACCCACGACACCGAGGGCATCGCCGAGGTCGACATCGCGATGCAGTGGTCCAACGAGTACCACGAGTCCATCCACTCCTTCGCCAACACCATCAACACCCACGAGGGCGGCACACACGAGGAGGGGTTCCGGGCGGCGCTGACCTCCACGGTCAACCGCATCGCCACCGACGCCGGGATCCTGCCGATCAAGGGCCAGGGCGGCATCGAGCGGCTCGAGGCCAACGACATCCGCGAGGGGCTGACCGCCGTCATCTCCGTGAAGCTCGGCGACCCCCAGTTCGAGGGACAGACCAAGACCAAGCTGGGCAACACCCACATCCGGTCGTTCGTGCAGCGCACGGTCAACGACCAGCTCAAGACCTGGTTCGAGGAGAACCCGGCCGAGGGCAAGCGGATCTTCATGAAGGCCATCGACTCGGCGCGCGCCCGCAAGGCCGCCCAGCAGGCCCGCGACCTGACCCGCCGCAAGGGGTTGCTGGACTCGACGTCGCTGCCGGGCAAGCTGGCGGACTGCCAGTCGCGTGACCCCGCGGAGTGCGAGGTGTTCGTCGTCGAGGGTGACTCGGCCGGTGGCACCTCCAAGCAGGCCCGTGACCGTCGCTTCCAGGCCATCCTGCCGCTGCGCGGGAAGATCCTGAACGTCGAGAAGGCCCGCCTGACCAAGATCCTCGAGAACAAGGAGGTCCAGGCGCTGATCACCGCGATCGGCACCGGGATCGGCGAGGAGTTCGACATCGAGAAGGCGCGGTATCACAAGATCGTGATGCTGATGGACGCCGACGTCGACGGTGCCCACATCCGCACCCTCGTGCTGACGTTCCTGTTCCGCTACATGCGGCCGCTGATCGAGGCCGGCTACGTCTACATCGCGCAGCCGCCGCTGTACCAGATCCAGCCGCGTGGCTCGAAGTCCAAGAAGTCGATCCGCTACGCGTTCTCCGACCGGGAGCGCGACGCCATCCTCCGCGAGATCAACCCCGAGGGGACGCGGAAGATCGAGGTCCAGCGGTTCAAGGGCCTCGGCGAGATGGACGACGAGCAGCTCGAGATGACCACCATGGACCCGACGAAGCGGAACATGCTGCAGGTCACGCTCGCCGACGGTGCGGCCGCCGACCAGATGTTCTCCATCCTGATGGGCGACGACGTCCAGGCACGTCGCGACTTCATCATCCGCAACGCCAGCAACGTCCAGTTCCTGGACGTCTAGGACCCTTGAACGGTCCAGCAGAGGTTCACCATCATGGCTGACGACACCACTCCTGACGTGCCCGAGGACGCCACACCCGAGACCCCCGAGGGGGAGGGCGAGGCGACAGTGGCCACCGAGGTCTTCGAGGCAGTCGAGATCGAGGAGGAGATGCAGCGCTCCTACATCGATTACGCGATGAGCGTGATCGTGGGGCGTGCGCTGCCCGACGTCCGTGACGGCCTCAAGCCCGTCCACCGCCGCATCCTGTTCTCCATGTGGGAGGGCGGCATGCGCGCTGGCACGCAGCACCGCAAGTCCGCGGCTGCCGTCGGCGACGTGATGAAGAAGTACCACCCCCACGGCGACTCCTCGATCTACGACGCGCTGGTCCGCATGGCCCAGCCGTGGGCGATCCGGTACCCGCTGATCGAGGGACACGGGAACTTCGGCTCCGTCGACGGTGACCCGCCCGCGGCGATGCGCTACACCGAAGCCCGGCTGTCCCCCCTCGCGATGGAGCTCCTCCGCGACATCGAGGAGGAGACCGTCGACTGGCAGGACAACTACGACGGCCAGGAGTCCGAGCCGCTGGTCCTGCCCAGCCGCTTCCCCAACCTGCTGGTCAACGGGTCGGCCGGCATCGCCGTCGGCATGGCCACCAACGTCCCGCCGCACAACCTCGGTGAGGTCACCCGGGCGATCGTGGCGCAGATGGCCAACCCCGAGATCACCCTCGACGAGCTGATGGAGATCATCCCGGGTCCGGACTTCCCGACCGGGGCCCTGATCATGGGTGCGAACCCCATCCGGCAGGCCTACGAGACCGGCCGCGGGTCCATCCGCATGCGCGCCGTCGTCGACATCGAGGAGAACCGCGCCGGCGAGCAGCTGGTCGTCACCGAGCTGCCCTACCAGGTCAACAAGGCCAACCTGGCGCTGAAGATCGCCGAGCTGGTCAACACCAAGCGCCTGACGGGCATCCGCGACATCCGCGACGAGTCCAACCGCAAGGGCATCCGGCTCGTCATCGAGCTGAAGCGCGACGCCAACGCCCAGGTCGTGCTCAACCAGCTGTACAAGGCCACGCAGCTGCAGGACACCTTCGGGGTCATCAACCTCTCGCTGGTCCCCACCGGCGAGGACGAGGTCAGCCCCGGGGTGCCGCGCACGATGGGTCTCAAGGACACCATCTCGCGCTACATCACCCACCAGATCGAGATCATCACCCGGAGGACGGAGTACCGGCTGCGCAAGGCGCGCGAACGGGCCCACATCCTCGAGGGCCTGATCATCGCGCTGGACAACCTCGACGACGTCATCCAGCTGATCCGCAACTCCGCCTCCGCCGACGCGGCCCAGTCCGAGCTGATGTCGCGCTTCGACCTGTCCGACGTGCAGGCCACCGCGATCCTCAACCTCCCCCTGCGCCGCCTGGCCGCCCTCGAGCGCCAGCGGATCCAGGAGGAGTACGCCGAGCTGATGGAGCGGATCACCGAGCTCGAGGGGATCCTCGCCGACCCGCAGAAGGTCAAGGACATCATCGTCGAGGAGCTGGAGGAGATCGCCGACCGCTTCGGCGACGCCCGCCGGACCCGGATCGTCCCCGCCGAGGGCGACCTCGACATCGAGGACCTCATCGCCGAGGAAGAGGTGGTCGTCACGATCACCCAGGCCGGCTACATCAAGCGGGTCTCGGCCAGCGAGTACAAGGTCCAGAAGCGCGGCGGAAAGGGCATCAACGCCGGTGGCCTCAAGGACGAGGACATCATCTGGGACCTGTTCTCGACCTCCACCCACCACTGGGTGCTGTTCTTCACCTCCAAGGGCCGGATGCATCGCATCAAGGCCTGGCAGATCCCCGAGAAGAGCCGCACCGCCCGTGGTGTGTACATGGCCAACGTCCCCGGCCTGGAGCTGGACAAGGACGAGGTCGTGCGCACCGTCGTGCACCTGGACTCCCTGGAGCAGGACGGCAAGCACCTGCTGTTCTCCACCCGCAACGGGATCGTCAAGCGCACGAAGCTGGAGGAGTACGACTCCCCGCGTTCGACGCTCATCGCGATCAACCTGCGTGACGGGGACGAGCTGATCGACGTGCGGCTGACCTCCGGCGACGACGACGTGATCCTCGTCTCGCTCAAGGGCCAGTCGATCCGGTTCCACGAGTCCGACGCACGCGCCATGGGCCGCAACGCCAGCGGCGTGAAGGGCATGAACCTGGCCGACGGCGACGAGCTGCTGGCCTGCGCCATCGTCGAACCCGACGGGTACCTGGTCGTCATCACCGACGAAGGCTTCGGCAAGCGCACCCCGCTGGAGCGCTACCCCACCCAGAAGCGCGGCGGCATGGGCGTGAAGACGGCCAAGCTGACCGACGGACGAGGTGGGCTCGTGGGGGCGATCGTCGCCGGGTACGAGCAGGAGATCTTCATCGTCACCGACCGCGGCACCATCATCCGGATGGACGTCAAGGACGTCCGCCCCACGGGGCGCAACACCCAGGGCGTGCGGGTCATGACCCCGCGAGAGGGCGCCAAGGTCGCGTCGGTCGCGAAGGTCATGGAGCTCGAGGACGACGACGTCGAGGACGAGGCGGCCACCGGCGGCGATGCCTCGGCCGATGCGCCGGCGATCGACACCGACCGAGAGGTGTCGGCGACGGACAGTGAGGGCATCGATGGTGACATCGACGACGACATCGACGGGGACGCAGCGTCCTCGGACACCTCCGAGGAGGAGGAGTAGCCTTCACCCGGCCGATCGGCCCGCACGGCGCCGTCACCGGGTCAACTAGACTGCGAGCACCATGTCAACCACCCAACGCCCCAGCAGCGGGAAGAACAAGCCCGCCACGCGGGTGAGCAACCAGCAGCCCCCGCGCGAGCGGGTCAGGACCGGTCAGGTCGTCCGTCGCCGGGCGACCGTGCGCCGCATCGACCCGTGGTCGGTGCTGAAGCTGTCGGTGATCTTCTACTTCTGCTTCCTGCTCGTGGTCATGCTGGGCCTCAGCGTCTTCTGGTCCGTCATCCTGCGGATCGGCGTGATCGACACGCTGACGTCGTTCCTCGACGAGCTGCAGCTGACGCTGGTCATCAACGGTGGGAACATCGCCCGGGCAGCGTTCCTCCTGGGCCTGCTCAACGTCGTCCTGTGGACCGGCATCAACGTTTTCCTTGCCTTCCTCTACAACCTGGTCGCCGATCTCCTCGGCGGACTGCGCATCGAGTTGGCAAGCGAGGAGTAGTCGACCTACACTCCTTGACTCCCGCGCGGGCTCTCCGCATCCGCGCAACAAGGGCCATTAGCTCAGGCGGTTAGAGCGCACCCCTGATAAGGGTGAGGTCCGAGGTTCAAGTCCTCGATGGCCCACGACAGCGTCACTTGCTTCGCTGCGTGACGTGTCGTTGTTCATCGAGGACTTCGTCCATCCTCTCGCTCCGCTCGGGCCGTTCGGGCCACGGAGGCCAGGGCGACCGACCTGGGGCCGGATTCGGTGCTGCCCGCTGGCCGTTCGGGCCACGGAGCCCATGGCGACAGAGCTGGGGCCGGATTCGGTGCTGCCCGCTGGCCGTTCGGGCCACGGAGGCCAAGGGCGACCACTCCGGGGCCGGATTCGGTGCTGCCCGGTGTCCGATCCGGTGGATTCGCGCGGTGGTCGAGCGGCCTTCGTGTGAACTTGGCTGGTGGCGTGCCGGTGCGCGTGGCCGGGCTGCGGCTGGTTGGCGCGATCGGGGCCTGCATCGTCCATGGACGAGTTCGGGCACGATCGGGCGGCGTGGAGTGGTTGAATCCCGTCCATGCAGCCACCTCTTGGGGAACCGCCGATGTCGTCCGCGGCCGGCGGCGCGCCCATCGAGTTCCCGGAACCGCGCAGCGGGGGTGGGCAGGTGACGATCCTGACGCGTCGGGCGCGACTCGGCGTGGCGGGGACGCACCATCGCCGGCCGCTGGAGGACAGCGCCCTGCTCGTCCTCGGGACCGGCACGTCGGTGCTGCAGACGGTCAGCACCCGGACCCCGGCGGAGCACCCGCACCACGGCAGGACCCCACCGGCGGAGCTGCAGCTGCGGTTCGCCGCCGACGAGGGGGCGCAGGTGGGCCTCGCCGTCCCGATCGTGCCCGGACCACCCAGCGCCGCCCTGGACGACCTGGAGCGCGGCATCCTCGACGTCTACGGGCTGCTGACCCGGCCGCGCGAGTTCGCCGGGTACCACGGAACCGACACCCTCCCCCCGTTCGTGGACCCCACCATGTGGCTGGTCGCGCTCACCTCCCTGACCGCCAGCGGCGCCCAGCTGGAGCGCCTGACGACCGCGACGGCTCCCGGGTATCGACCGCTTCCTCCGCGCAGCGCCCAGCCCAGCCAGGGGCGCCCGGTGGTCCGCCTGCGCGCCAAGGTCCTGATCCTCAGGACGGGCAGCTCGGGGGCCGAGACCGGTGAGCTGGCCCTGACCTGACGCGGCACCGCCCTGACGCATCACCTGCCCGAGGTGTCGTCCTCGGGTAGGCTCCGCGGCCGAACATCCCCATCGTGACGCGAGCCCTGCCCGACCGAGGCAGACGGAGGAGACCGAGATGAAGAAGCTGATTGTCCTGCTGGCCGTCCTTGCCGCTGGCGCCATGGCGCTCAAGCGCCAGCGCGACATGGAGCTCGACGAGGCCATCTGGGAAGAGCCGCGCGACCTGTAGGCAACCCGGACGAGGGACGGCTGTACGACGGGTCCAGCACCCAGCTGGGCCCGATCGCTCGTGCCGCGCTACCCTTCGTTCTCCCCTCGGGGCCATAGCTCAGTTGGTAGAGCGCTGTCTTTGCATGGCAGATGTCGGCGGTTCGATTCCGCCTGGCTCCACCGGACCGCCCGCGCCAGCACCCGCCCAGCGGGTCAGCGACGACGCTGGTAGGTCACCGCAAGCGACTTGACCGGGGACAGGTACTTGCCCCACCACGATCGCAGCAGGCGTTCGGCGCGGGGGTCGTCCACCGGCAACGGGTCGCCCGGCTCGTCGCTGCGGTGCAGGACCGTCATGTGCAGGTCCAGCCGCTTGGCCAGCCGGCGCAGGCGCCACATCGACATGTTCTGGGTTCGCATGCCCCGCAGCTCGCGGTACTTCTGTCGACGCTCCGAGGACAGCCAGGGCAGCAGCGCGAGCACCCCGAAGATCGTGTCGGCCAATCCGATCGGCAGCCACGGTGGCCCGGCGATGCCCAGGTGCTGCTCGACCGGCCAGATCCGGTTCGGGGTGACCACCAGGATGATCCCGCCGGGGGCCAGCACCCGGCGAAGCTCGCGCAGGTACCGCTCGTCGTCCGGCACGTGCTCGATGACGTCCATCGACTCGATGACGTCCACGCTGCCATCGGGGATCGGCAGCCGTGCCTCGGGGGCCAGCTCGTGCACCTCGACCCCGTCGACGTCGGCGACGCGTGACCGGGCCATGTGGGCGAAGTGGGCGTCGACCTCCACCCCCTCCACCAGCTCGGCGCCCGCATCGGCGTAGGCCAGCAACGATCCACCGGCCCCGCAGCCGCTGGACAGCACCCGGGCCCCGTCGAGCGGATGCAGGCGGTCCATGTACCGCGCCCAGCGGTGGAACCGCTCGATGTCGGTGAAGGTGTGGACCAGCGCGTCGTAGTTGAACTGGGCCTCCCGACCGGCCAGGTAGGACTGGACGGCCTCGAGGAAGGCAGGAGGTGTGGGATCGGTCATGGCAGGCTGGGGACGATGAAGCGGTTGGTGATGGTCCTGTTCCTGGTCGGCGTGATCGCCGCATCCAGGGGGCTGATCGCGTGGCAGCTGGTCTTCGCCCCGCTGCTCGGCATGCTGATCTGGTCGATCGGCATCGCCTCGTTCGGGTCGCTCAACCGCGGCGCCGCCCACATCCCCGACGGCCCGCCGGTCGCCGTCGACCCCGACGAACGGGTCACGTACACCTGCACCGGCTGCGGGGCCGAGGTCATGCTGCTGGTCCGGGGATCGGCCATGCCGCCCCGCCACTGCGGTGAGAAGATGCACGAACGTCGAGAGGTCCGCAGCGGCCGCGGCTGACCCGCGAACGACGATCGGCACCGCCGTCGGCGCACCCATCGGCGTGCCGAGGTGTCCCCCGGTTCGTCCACAGCTGTGGAGAACCCTGTGGAGGAAACCTCCGCCATGTAGTTCCCCTCCCGGGGTTCATCCACAGACGTGGACAACCCTGTGGACGGGCGGGACCGAAACGGTTCGGCCCGTCAGCGCCACTGGCTGAGGATGCCCAGCCCGACCGCCATCATGACGAAGCCCACGATGATCGCGTAGTTGCCACCGGGCAGGAAGCCCGGGAACACGTAGTTGATCAGGATCACGATGATGCCCAGGGCGATGAGCCCCGTGCCCGCGACCGGCACCCACTGCGGGCTGGGCGGCGGGTTCGGCTTCGGCGGCGGTGTGTAGTTGTCGCGCTTCGACTTGGACTTGGGCACGTCGGCACCTCTGAACGGCTGGCGTTGCGGTTGGCTCCGCACCCATGACGAGGGCTGGAGCACAGGGACAGTAAAGGGTGATGGTACCGCCACCGTGCGTGGACCGAGGTACGCCCGTGGGGGTGCGGCCGGTCGACCCGCCCCGACGGACGATCGGCCCGCCCCCCCGACGCGGCTACCCTCGCGCGTGGACCGCCTGCTGGTGACGACGCCTCGTCGCCGTCGGCGTGCCCTCTCCCGCCCCTCCGACGACCCGGATGTCCACTCCCATGCGTACGGCCCTGCGTTCCCTCGGCTGGCTGTTCATCGCCGGCGGCGCTGTGCTGGCCCTGTACCTCGTCTACTCCCTGTACTGGACGGGCATCGCCACCAGCAGGGCCCAGGAGCAGTTCCTGGACGACTGGGTGCTGGAGGTCGGCGAGATCGACGACCGTGGCGACCCCCTGCTGCCGGTCGAGACCGAGCAGCCACTCGAGGCAGTCGAGGTCGGTGAGGCCGTGGCGGCCCTGCAGTTCCACCGTCCCGGCAGCGCCGAACAACCGGTGTACGACGGCCCCCTGTTCATCGTCGAGGGTGTCAACGCCGAGTCGCTGAGCGAGGGCCCGGGTCACTACCCGGGGACGGCCTACCCGGGCGAGCAGGGCAACTTCGCCGTTGCCGGGCACCGCACGACCGCCGGTGCGCCGTTCTACGACCTCGAGACGCTCGAGGCCGGTGACGAGATCCACGTGACCGACCGCAACGGCGTGCGCTGGGTCTACCGGGTCGTCGAGCAGCGGATCGTCGACCCGTCGGAGAACTACGTGCTCGGGCAGGACCCGCTGGGTACCGGCGCGCCGATCCTCACCCTCACGACCTGCCACCCCCGCTGGTCCAACCGGGAGCGCCTGATCGTGTTCGCCGAGCTCGTCCCCGACCAGCAGACGGCCGCTGCGCCGGCGGCGGGGACGACTGCCTCGTGAACCCGTGGCTCCGCGGTGGGTTGATCGCCGTGGCCGTGCTGGTGGTCGTCTACCTGCTCTTCACCGTCGTTTTCCCCTGGGTGGAGATCCGGTACGTCACCGATCCCGTGCTCGGCGGCTGAACCGCCAGCGCACCGTGTGGGCAACGCCGACCACCCCCAGGAGCGTGGCGGCGGCCAACGTCACCATGTCCCCACCGGCGGTTGCCGAGGTCGCCGTGGCGTCCATCGGTTCGGACCCCTCGGTCGCTGCAGCGGTGGGAGCCCCGGTCGAGGGTGTGCTGCCGGCAGGCACCGCCCCCTCCTCCACCGCAGGGCCGTCCGCGACCGGGCCGTCCTCGGCAGGCATGTCGGCGGTGCTGGGGTCGGGAACGGCGGTGGGCGTCTCGGTGGGGGCAGCTGGGGCGGTCGATCCGGGTGGGGCCATGGCGGCCAGCTGGGCGTCGAGCGCGGTCCACACCTCGGGTTGCTCGAACCCTGCGCGCCACGCGGCGATGCCGGCCAGTCCGTGGAGGTCCACCAGCTCGGTCTTGCGCTGCAGGCTGGCGACGTCCTCCAGCCACACCCGGTTGGGTCGGCCCTGCTCGTCGGTCCACGTGTGCAGGTCCTGCCCGGCGACCGGGTCGTAGGTGACCGCCTGAGACCGTTCGGCCACACGGTTGGCCATCGCGGCCATGCCGAGCGTGGCCTCCAGGGAGATGCCGTCGCGGGCCGAGGCGTCGGTCGCCCAGTGCCGCGAGTACAGCGGCAGGCCCAGCACCAGCTTCTCCGCGGGAACCGTGCGGAGCAGGAACTCCGTGGACTCGCTGACCCACTGCAGCCCGGCCACCGGTCCGTCTCGCCGCAGCGAGTTGTGCTGGTCGTAGCTCATCAGCATCACGTAGTCGGCGACCCGGCCGAGTCCCTCTCGGTCGAAGGCCGTCGACCAGTTGCCCAGCACCCACGTGTCGGTCATGGCGGTCACGTCGACGGAGACGACGACCTCGGGCAGGGCCACCTCGAGCTCGCGCACCAGGTCGGTGAGGAGGAAGCGGGTGTCGTCGTGGAGGTTCTCGAAGTCCACGTTGACGCCGTCCACCCCCGACCGCCGGACCTCCGCGACGATGCCGTCGACGACTCGTTGGCGCAGCACCGGGTCACGGAGGACCTGATCGGTCAGGTCGGGGTCGATGTGGTTGCCGAACAACGGCCACACCGCCAGGCCACGGGCCTGCGCCCAGGCGACGAGCTCGTCGTCGGTGCCGATCTCCAGCCCGCCGGGATCGTCCTCGTCCAGGTACCACCACGTCGGCGAGATCGTCGTCAGCCCGGGCATCGCCTCTATCTGCGCACGGTAGTCCGCCGACGACCCCCCGTAGAGCCACGCGAGGGAGATGTGGCCGTCGTCCCGGAGGTGCGGCGTGTTGCTGGCCGGGTCGATCGTCGAGGCCGGCACCGCGAGGGCGGGCAGGCAGACCATGGCCGACAGCAGGATCCCTGCGGCGACGGCCCGTGCCCGAGGGACTAAGGTGCGTACGGAGCCCACCCGGGTCAACGTACCAGCGAGCCCACGGCGCCGCCGATGGAGGTTCGCAAGGGTGGATACATGATGGAACAATGCGGCGTCCACGAACAACGAAGGCGGCAGCGGTGTCCAGAGACGAATCGAGCGCGAAGGAGCGGGCCGAGCAGGCTCGGCAGCAGGCCGAGGAGGCCCGCCGCAGCGCCGCGCGTCATGCCGCCGCTCGTCGGGCCGTGCAGGACTCCGCCCGCCGCCGTGTTCCCGACCGTCGACCGCCGGCGCTGAGCCGGAAACCCGGCCTGGAGTTCCGCGGCGGCGGCATCACCGTCGACCCGACCCTCACCCGGACCCGCCCGACCCCGCCGGACCCCGAGGTCGCGCCCACGTCCGCCCGTCAGGAAACCCCCCCGACGCCAGCGACCCCGTCGACCGACAACGGCAGCACCGCCCGGACCCGCCCGACGACCCCGGCCCGCCGCGCGCAGGACCGGCCCCAGCCGCCGGCTACGCTGCGCACCCTGCCGCCCGTGGCGCGCCCCCGTCCTCCTGCGGCCACCCCGCCCGACACCAACGTCACCACGTCGGCGCCCGCCCGCGTCGAGGCGGCCCCCGAACCCGACCTCGACGAGCCGACCGAGCAGCCACCCCGGCCGACCGAGCCCGAGGCAGCCGCGCCGACGGCGCAGGAGCCCGACGCCGTCGAGCGCCTCGGCGCCCTGACCGGTCTGCCCACCGACATCCCGGCGCTGCCGGACCCGCCCTCCCAGGACGCACCGTCCGAGACAGGGAATGCCGAGGGAGTCCCTGCTGCGGACGTGTCCGTGGCGGATGTGTCCGTCGACGAGCCCGCCTCGATTGACGAGGAACCGGCGCACGGGCCTGCCGCTGCCGAGGACGGGGTCGAGGCCGTCGCCGGGACCGAGGACATTCCCCCGCTGCCGACCCCGCCGATCAGGATGGTCACGGCACGCGACCTCGAGGCCGCTGGCGCCAGCGAGGCCCCGGACGACGAGGTCGAGGTGGCGGAGCCGACGGCGGACGACCAGCCCGTCGACATCGACGAGGACGACGCCGGTTCGGTGACCGGTGCAGACGAGGACTCGGGCCCCGAGGCGTCGGTCGTCGACGACGAGGCCCCCACCCTCGTGGTCACCCAGGACGCACCTGTGGAGGACGACGCCGACACGGAGGACGCCGGCGACGGCGCGGGCGAGGACGAACCCGCCCTCGTCCTTCCCCTCCCTCCGGATCGGTCCGCGGCACCCGACACCCCTGAACCCGTCGAGGGAGGGGCTCCCGCCCCGGTGTCGTTGTCGACCATGTCGATCGACGTGTCGCTGCCGACCAGCGACGAGGACCCCACGCTCGTGGCCGAGGCGTCACACGTGGAACCGTCAGAGGACGACGACGCTGCCGTCGGAGACGACGACGGGGCCGGGCCGGAAGGGGAGTCCGAAGGGGGGGACGACGCGCGGGCGGACGCCGAGACCGGTGACGACGATCCCGCGGCCGAGGACTCCACGGCCGCCGACACCGCTGACGACGAGTCCGCTGACGACCACGAGGTGGAGGACGGTCTGTCGATCGACGGGGCCGACCGCACCGTGGACCTGTCGACGGTCGTCGACCAGCTTCCGTCCGCCGCGGACGCGCCGCAGGCCATGCCCGAGCGGCCCTGGATCCGGCTGTACCCGCCGGGCGTGCCCGACACCTACCGCTATCCCCTGGTCCCGATGACGCGGCTGCTCGACGACGCCGCGCAGGACTTCCCCGACGCCACCGCGGTGCAGTTCCTCGGCACCGAGACCTCCTACCGCGCCCTGGGCGAGCAGGTCGACCGCCTGGCGACCGCGCTGCTGCAGCTCGGCCTCGGCCGCGGCGATCGCGTGGGCGTCGTCCTGCCCTGGTCACCCCAGCTCGTCCTGGTGCTCCACGCCTGCTGGCGCGCCGGCCTCGTCGCCGTCGTGTGCGACCCCGACGACGGCCCCGAGGTCGTGCTCCGGCAGATCGAAACGGCCGCACCGACCGCGCTGGTGGTCATCGACACCACCTACCCGGCGCTCGCGGCGTCCAGGGACCAGCTGGCCAGCGTCCAGCACGTCGTCACGACCGGACTGCTCGACGTCCTGCCGGCCATCCGCGCGAAGGTCCAGGCCGTCAAGCTCCGCCTGCCGGCCATCACCATCCCGGCGGAGGACGGCGTCCTGTCGCTCAACGACATCCTGGCCCAGGCCCCGGCGGCCACCCCGCAGGTCGAGCTGGCCGTCGACGAGACCACCGCCGTCGTCGTCTTCGACGGGGACAACCCCGTGGCGCTCAGCCACCTCAACATGATCGCGGCCAGCTTCCAGGCCCGCCTGTGGATCCCCGACGTCCAGGCCGGCAAGGAGTCCGTCGTCCTCGCCGGCAGCCCGGCGTCGGCGTTCGTGCTGACCGCCGGACTCGGACAGGCCATGCTGTCGGCCGCCACCCTGGTGCTCCCCGAGCCCCGTCCGGGTGCCGCCGCCCGCGTCGTCGACGACATGCGCCCGAGCCTGCTCGTGGGCACCGACGCCGGCCTGACCGACCTGCTGGCACCCGACTCCAAGCGGCGTGACCTGACCTCCATCCGTGTGACCCTGTCCGCGGCCCCCCCGAGCGAACCAGCCATGGGCGCCGCGATGCGCAACCGCACCGGCGGCCGCTTCCGGACGTCGGTGTCCGGCCAGTCGGTCGGCGGCATGGTCGCCGCCCAGCCGGTCTACGGCGAGTCGCGCACCGGCATCCAGGGCCTGCCGATCACCGACACCGAGGTCGCCGTCGCCGGTGCCGGTCCCGACGGCGTCGGCACGCTCGTGGCACGTGGTCCCCAGGTTCCCGGCGACGACGACACCTGGGTGTCCACCGGCTACCTCGGGCACATCGACGAGCGTGGTCAGGTCAAGGTCGTGGGACCGGCCGACCGGGTCGTCACCCACAGCGGTGGCACGTCGGACCCCACGGTGCTGGCCACCGCCCTGCGCCGCACCGACGGCGTGCTCGACGCGATGGTGCGCACCGAGGTCGAGGACGGCGACCTGATCATGACCGCGTCGGTCATGGTGTCAGACGACACGCTGGACGAAGGGCGGCTGACGGCACGCCTCAGCGAGGTGGTTCCCAACCAGGCGCCGCCGGGCCGCTGGACCATCACCGTGGTCACCCCGCCCGAGGAGGCCGTCGAGGGTGCGGACGCCACCCCCGGTGCGGAGTCCGCCACCACCGAGTCGGCCGAGGCCGTCGAGTCCGACCGGGACGTCGATCCCGCCGACTCCTCGACCGGTGCCGACGCCGCCACCGCTGTCGACGACGGGGTCGTGGGCCCGCTGCCGCTGCCGCCACGCTGAGGGGCGGGCCGCTGATGCCGACCCGCGACGTATCCCGGACCCGCTCCCGCGCACGTCGCGGCGACGGGGCCCGGCTGCGCGAGGAGATCCTCGAGGCGGCCACCGAGCTGTTGCTGGAGACCGGCGACGAGGCGGCCGTGTCGGTCCGGGCCGTCGCCACGCGCGTCGGCGTCACCCCTCCCTCCATCTACCTGCACTTCGCCGACAAGAACGAGCTGCTGTTCGAGTGCTGCAGCTCGCTGCTCGGGCGGCTGCGACGCGACATCCTGCAGTCCGCGACGGCGGTGGACGACCCGGCGGAGCGGTTGCGCGTCGCCGCCCACGCCTTCGTGCGCTTCGGGCTGGACAACCCCGAGCCGTACCGCATCATGCTCATGTCGCCCCACCACGACCTGCCGGCGGGGTTCGACCCGCAGGCCTACGAGGGGTTGCTCGCGTTCAACGCGCTGCGCGGCCTCGTGGCCGACGCGATGGGCGAGGGAGCCGGTGATCCCGACGACCCCACCTCGCCGGCGTCGATGCACGCGATGGGACTGCTCGTGGCGGTCCACGGCGTGACGAGCATGATGGTTGCCAAGGCCGTCGAGCCCATCGACTTCCCCTGGCCGGACGTGGACCGCCTCGTCGACCACGTCATGGACGTCCACCTAGCGGCGATCCGCGACACCGCCACTCCACCCCGATAGGTCATCCCGTGACACGGATCCTGCTGATCGACAACTACGACAGCTTCACCTACAACATCGCCCAGGAGATGGGGGAGCTGGGTGCGGACGTCACGGTGACCCGCCACGACGCCTTCGTCCTCGAGGACGTCGCGACCGACCGGCCCGACGGGATCGTCATCTCCCCGGGCCCGGGGACACCGGACGACGCGGGCCTGTCGATGGACGTCATCCGCCGCTTCGCCGGCGACATCCCGATCCTCGGGGTGTGCCTCGGCCACCAGTGCATCGCCCAGGTCTACGGGGCGACGATCGTGCAGGCCCCCGAGCTGGTCCACGGCAAGGTGTCGGCCATCCACCACGACGGCCGGGGCGTGTTCGCCGGCCTCCCCCAGCCGTTCGACGCCACCCGCTACCACTCCCTCGTGGCCGACCCCGCGACCGTGCCGGACGTGCTGGAGGTCACCGCCCGCACCGGGCCCGAGTCGACCCACCCCGACATCATCATGGGCCTCCGCCACCGCGAGCTCGCCGTCGAGGGCGTCCAGTTCCACCCCGAGTCGATCCTCACCCGCAGCGGCATGAAGCTCCTCGGCAACTTCCTGAGTGGGTTGCCGGTCAGGGTGTAGCCCTGTTTGTTGGTCCTCGCTTCGCTCGTCGGGTCCTCGGGCTCGTGATCGACGATCCGCGGCGGCTTCCTCGACCGTCGCTTCGCGAACCGACCCTCGCTTCGCATCGGGGCACTGCGGGAGCCACCACGGAGTCGTCGGCGCCCTGCGGTGATGCGTGGGCACCCTCGGTGAGTCGCGCACACGACTGGTGTGTGCGTTCGAGCGCGTGAGGTGGAGTGGATCGCACGCACCCTTGCTCGGTGTGCGCGGTCGACGTCGTCCGGGGGCGTGCATGCCACACGAGGCCTGACCCTGGGTGCGGTCGACCGCCCCCAGAGGGGCCTATCGCACACGTCGCGCCGTCCACGGCGACCTGACCGGTCGGTGCGTGGGGACCTCGATGGGCCCCGCGCACGAATGGTGTGTGTGTTGGACAGCCTGAGGTGCGGCTCATCGCACCCACCCTCGGCCGGTGTGTGGCGGCCACGCCGCCGGCGGGTGTGGATCGCACACGCGGCCTCACCCCGCGTGCGGTCGACCGCCCTCAGAGGCGCCCAGGCCACACGCCATCCCGGCGACCGCGACGTGCCTGACCACAGGCTGCCGCAGGGTGCCGACTATTCAGTCGGCGCGGGGACCGTTGGGGGAGGGGGTGGTGGGGCCGGCTCGGGGGTCGGCTGGGGCTGCGTCGGGGTGGGCTCGGGCTGCTGGGTCGGCTGGGGTTCGGGCGGAGCCGTGGTCGGCTCGGGCTCGGGTTCCGGCTCCTCCGTGGTGGGCTCGGGTTCCGGCTCCTCGGTGGTGGGCTCCTCCGTGGGCTCCTCCGAGGACAGCACGATCGTCACGCGGGAGCCGATGAGGACGTCCTCGCCGGACTCCGGGTCGGTGCGGATGACCCGCCCGTCGCCGGTCACGGTGGCGTCGGTCGTGGCGACGACGACGGCGCACGGGGTGTCGTCCTCACGGTCGCAGGCGCCCTCGATCAGCTCCCGCGCGGCCTCCTCGGTCAGGTCGACCACCGGGGGCATGCGGAACGTCTCCTGCCCCGCCGAGATCACCAGGATGATGGCGGTGCCCTGCTCGACCTCGATGCCGGCGGCCGGCTGGGTGCGGATGACCAGCCCCTCCTCCACATCGGGGTCCTGGGCGGTCTCCTCACCACCGACGACCAGGCCGTCGGCGGCCAGCAGCTGCTCGGCCTCGGCCGCGGTCAGGCCCATCACCTGCGGGATGCGGATCAGCTCCGGGCCCTCCGAGAGGATCAACGTCACCGTCGAGCGGATGTCGACCGACGTCCCCTCACCCGGTTCGGTCCGCAGCACCGTGTTGGGCGGCGCGGTCGCGCTGGGTTCCCGCTCACCGATGGCCGGCTGCAGCTCCAGCGCGACCAACGCCTGCTGGGCTGCGTCGACGTCCATGCCGATCAGCGACGGGACCTGCACCTGGGTGATGGCCTCGTCGTCGCCGCCGAGGTCGGAGAACAGGAACCACGCGATGCCCACCAGCGCGGCGATCAGCACGACGAGGAAGGCGTAGGCGGCGATGCGGCCGTAGTCGGGGCCGGACCGCTCGTAGTAGTCCTCGCTGGGGCGGGGCGTCTCGCGCACCGGGGTCGCCACCGGGGTGGACGCCACCAGCGTGGGGTCGTGCGGGGCGGCGGTGCCGGCCTGCTGCCTCGGGATGGCCTGGGTGGTGGCGTAGGCCGCGGTCTGCCCGGCGGACGCGGCGACCTGCTGGCCGGCCACGGCGCGGTTCAGGTCGTCGGCGAAGTCCTTGCCCGTCTGGTACCGCTGCGCCGGGTCCTTGGCCATCGCCTTCAGCACGACCGCCGACAGCGCCGGGGGGATGTCGGGGTTGATCGAGCGCGGTTCGGGCGGCGCCTCCGACACGTGCTTGTAGGCCAGCGTCACGGCGGTGTCGCCGGAGAACGGCTGCTGGCCGGTCAACATCTCGAACAGCACACAGCCCAGCGCGTACAGGTCGGTGCGGCCGTCGACCCGCTGGCCCTGGGCCTGCTCGGGCGCGACGTAGGCGGCGGTGCCGAACACGGCGGCGGTCTGGGTGACCGACTCGACGTTGACGGCCCGGGCGATCCCGAAGTCGGTGACCTTCACCCGTCCGTCGTCGCCGATCATGATGTTGGCCGGCTTGATGTCGCGGTGGACGATCCCGCGTTCGTGGGCGAAGTGGAGCGCCTGCGCGGCCTCGGCACCGATCTCGGCGGCCCGGCGGGGCAGCACGCCCTCGCGGCGCATGATGTCGCGCAACGACCGGCCGGCGATGTACTCCATGACGATGAACGGGCGGCCGTTGTCGGCGCCGGTGTCGTAGACCCCGACGACGTTGGGGTGGTTCAGCGCCGCAGCGGACTGGGCCTCTCGACGGAACCGCTCGACGAAGGAATCGTCGCCGGTGTAGCGCTCGTGGAGCATCTTGACCGCGACCTGGCGGTCGAGCACCTCGTCGTAGGCAAGCTCCACGTCGGCCATGCCGCCCTGACCGAGCAGGCCGCGCAGCACGTACCGGCCGGCGATGACGCGCCGATCCTGTCCGTCGGTGGTGCTCACTCGAGTGCCTTCTTTCTGTCGTGATCCGGGGAAGCTGCAGGCGTCAGATCCCCAGCGCTGCTGCCATAACCGTACGGGCGATCGGGGCTGCGATCCCACCACCGGTGCCGGACTCGCCGCCGTTGCCGCCCTCCTCGACGACGACGGCGACGGCGACACGCGGGGCCTCGGCGGGGGCGAAGCCGATGAACCACACGTCCGGCGACTGTCCCTCCCCCTGCTCGGCGGTGCCCGTCTTGCCGGCGACCTGCACCCCGGGGATGGCGGCGTTGGTGCCGGTGCCGTTGTTCACCACGCCGACCATCATGTCCGTCAGCGTCGCCGCGGTGCCGGGGCTGACGGCCTGGGAGCCGTCGCGGCTGGGGATGGACAGCGGCTCGGCGGGGTACTCCCGCAGCACCCGGCCGGCGTAGTCCTGGACCTCGGTGACCAGCCGGGGACGCATCATCACGCCGCCGTTGCCGATCGCGCCGGCGACCATCGCCATCTGCAGCGGCGAGACCCTCACGTCACGCTGGCCGATGGCGGACTGGGCGGTCTGGGGCGGGTCCAGCTCGGTGGGGATGCGGCTGGTCGCCGTGGGGACGTCGAACTCGATGTCGGTGTTCAGCCCGAAGGACTGGGCGGTCTCGACCAGCGCAGCGGCGCCGATGTCCAGGCCGATCAGCCCGAAGGTGGTGTTGCACGACACCTCCAGGGCCCGTCGGAGGGTGATCGTGCCGCCGGCGCAGCTGCGGCCGGACGCGAAGTTGCCGATCTGCGCGGTGGTCTGGGGCAGGTCGAGGAACGCGGGATCGTCGAAGGTGTCCTCGGGGCTCCCGCCGCGTTCCAGCAGCGCGGCGGCGGTGACCACCTTGAAGGTGGACCCGGGGGCGTACAGCTCGCTGGTCGCCCGGTTCAGCCGGGGGTTGGCGGGGTCGGCCTCGAGCCGTTCCCACGCCGCGCGGATCGAGGCGCCGTCGTGGCTGGACAGCTCGTTGGGGTCGTAGGTGGGGCTGGACACCATCGCCAGTACCGCGCCGGTCCGCGGGTCGATCGCGACGATCGCGCCGGTCTGCCCGCCGAGCGCCTGGACGGCCGCCTCCTGCACGGCCGGCACGATCGACGTGACGACGGTGTCGCCCTGCCGTTCGCGGCCCTGCAGCGCGTCGGCGAGGTTGCGGAACAACGCGTCCGGCGAGGACCCCTGGAGGAACTCGTTGTAGCGCTGCTCCAGCTGGGTGCGGGCGTAGATGAAGGAGTGGAAGCCGGTGACGTGGGCGTAGGTCGGCCCGTCGCTGTAGACACGCTGGAACCGCAGCTGGTCCGAGGTGTCCTGGGACCTGGCGATCGTCCGCTGCTGGGTGCCGCTGCCGGCGGTGATCGACCCTCGCTGGATCTCGTACTCCGCCAGCAGCTGCCGGCGGTTGCGTTCGTCGCGGGCCAGGTCGTCGGCCTGGATGACCTGCAGCCAGTTGAGGTTGACGAACAGCAGCCCGAACAGCACGAAGACGGTCCAGGCGGTGTGGCGGATGGAGCGGGTCATCAGCCGTCGATCCTGGCGAGGTCGGCGCGGGCCGAACGGCGGGCCACCGGCGCTCGCGCGGCCGACACCCTGACGAGCAGGGCGATCAGGACGTAGTTGGCCAGCAGGCTGGAGCCGCCGTAGGACACGAGCGGCAGCGTGATGCCGGTGAGGGGGATCAGCCGGCTGACCCCGCCGACGATCACGAAGACCTGCAGGCTGAACACGAACGTCAGCCCGGCGGCCAGCAGCTTGGAGAAGTCGTCGGGGGCCCGCAGCGCGGTCACGAAGCCGCGGCCGGCCAGCAGGAAGTACAGCAGCAGGACGGCGGTGGTGCCGAGCAGCCCCAGCTCCTCACCGATGGCGGAGAAGATGAAGTCGGTCTCGACGTCCGGGATCAGCTCGGGGTTGCCCTGCCCCCAGCCCACGCCGGCCACGCCGCCGGTGCCGAAGGCGAACAACGACTGCACGAGCTGGAAGCCCGACCCCTGGGCGTCGGCGAAGGGGTCCAGCCAGATCGACACGCGGGTCTGCACGTGGCTGAACACCGACCACGACGCGAGCGCCCCGGCACCGAACAGCGCACCGCCGAACACGACGTAGGCCAGCCGGCCGGTCGCCATGTAGAGCATCGCGACGAAGATGCCGAACACCAGCAGGGACAGCCCCAGGTCGCGTTCGAAGACCAGCACGCCGAGGGAGACGAACCAGGCCAGCCCGACCGGCCCGAACGCCCGTGCCGGCGGGACGTGCAGCGGGCCCAGCCGCGAGGTGGCGGCCGACAGCAGCGCGCGCTTCTCGGCCAGGTAGGCCGCGAAGAACACGACGAGGCCGATCTTGGCGAACTCGCCGGGCTGCAGGGAGAAGCCGCCGGGGATCCGTACCCAGATGCGCGAGCCGCGACCGAAGTCGGTCCCGAGGACCGGCAGCAGCGGGGTCATCAGCGCGACGACGGCAGCCAGGCCGATGATGTAGCGGTAGCGGTCCAGGACCGTGTGGTCGCGCAGCAGCAGGAGCGTCCCCGCGAACAGCGCCACCCCGATGATCGTCCAGATCGTCTGCAGCGGGGCCAGCTCGAGCCCGCTGTCCCGGGACGCCTCGGCGAAGTCGACCCGGCGGATCATCACCAGGCCGATGCCGTTGAGGAGGAAGGCGATCGGCAGCAGCAGCGGGTCGGCACCGGGCGCGAGGCGACGGCTGACCAGGTGGGCGGCCGCGGCCAGCGCCGCGAGCGCCCCGCCGTAGGCCAGCAGCCCGGCGGGGATCACCGGTTCCTGGGCCAGCCCCACCAGCGTGTAGGCGCTGAGGGTGATGATGATCGCCAGGACCAGCAGGCCGACCTCGGTGTTGGCCCGCCGCCGCACCTCCGGGGTGCCCCGGAGCTGGTCGAGCGACACGCTCACGAGCTGGCCGGGGAGGGCGTGGGTCGTGGCGCCGTGGTCGGTTCCGGAGTCGGAGCGGGTGCGTCGGCCCCGATGGACGGGGGGTCCTTGGGTTCGCTGGCCGGGGAGGGCGACGGCGTCGGCGACTCGGTCGGCAACGGCTCCTCCTCCTCCACCTCCAGCTGTGGTTCGAGGACGTCGGTGACGTGCATGCGGGCCTCGGCGAGGCTGGAGAAGGCGATGCCGCCCTCCAGGCCCGGGTGCAGGCCTTCGGGCAGGTCGTCCAGCCCGAAGGACTCGGCCTCGACCAGCCCGATGGAGAACGCGGGGATGCCGCGGTAGATGCCGACCTGGCCGTCGTCGTCCACCCCGACGAAGAAGCTGCGGTTGAGCAGCAGCAGCGCGCCGCCGACCAGCACGGCCAGCACGAGCAGCACGCCGAGGAGGGTGGCACCGAGGCGACGACGACCCGAGCTGCGCTCCTCCGCCTGCACCTCCTCCGGCACCTCGCTGCCGCCGCCCAGCTCGGCCAGGCGGCGGGCGTCCAGCTGCGCCGGGTCGCCCAGCTCGGCGGTCGCGTCGTCGTCGGAGGACGTCGCCGGCGCGATGGCCGCGGGCGCGGTCGTCGTGCCGTCACCCTCGACGCGCAGCAGCACACAGGTGATGTTGTCGGGGCCACCGCCGGCGTTGGCGGCGTCGATCAGGCGACGACAGGCGATGTCGCCGTCGTCCTCGGTCGCCAGGATCTCGGCGATCAACGACTCGCTGACCGGGCCGGTCAGGCCGTCGGAGCACAGCAGGATCTGGTCGCCGGGCGCCAGCTCGAGCGGCTCGACCATGGTGTCGACCTGCACGCCCATCTCCACGCCGATGGCGCGGGTGATGACGCTGCGCTGCGGGTGGGTGGCGGCCTGCTCCTCGGTGAGGCGGCCCTCCTTCACCAGCTGGTTCACGAGGGTGTGGTCCTCGGTGAGCATCTGCAGCATGCCGCCGCGGAGCAGGTAGGCGCGGCTGTCGCCGACGTGGGCCAGGTGCAGCCGCGAGCCACGGACCATCACGGTGGTCAGGGTGGTGCCCATGCCCCGCAGGTCGGGGTCGGCGGCAGCCCGTTCGAGGACGAGCTCGTTGGCCTGGCTGACCGCGTGGGACAACGCGTCGGTGGCGGCCTGCGGATCCCGGTAGGTGCCACCGTCGATCTCGCGGAGCGGCATCAACGCCGCTTCGGAGGCGACCTCGCCGGCGGCATGGCCGCCCATCCCGTCGGCCACCGCGAACACGGTGCGCCCGGTGAGGAAGTTGTCCTCGTTGATCTCGCGGATGCGCCCGACGTTGGAGTAGCCGAAGGCGTGCACGACAAGGGTCATTCCGGCCTCACCTCCTGACTTCCACTGTGGTCCGACCGAAGGAGATCTGGTCGCCGGCCCGCAGCGGCGTGGGTGCCGTCAGTCGGACCTGGTTGAGGAACGTACCGTTCGTCGAGCCCTCGTCGGTCAGCGTCCAGCCATCACCGTCGAAGTCGATGCGCGCATGGAAGTCGCTGGCGTACAGGTCGGTGAGGACCACCGACGCCGTCTGGTGTCGACCGAACGTCACGCTTCGTCCCTCTTCCAGCGGCAGCACACGCGGGGCGGAATCGGGGAAGTGGATGACCAGCTCACGGGGACGAGCACGCTTCTGCTTCGGCTGGCGGCCGCGCGGCGCGCGTGGCTGGCTTGCCGCCAGGGCTGGACCGGGGTTGGCGACGTCCTTGATGACCCAGCGGACGGCCCGGGCCACGAAGGCGTACAGCAGGACCAGGAAGAGGACCTGCAGCGCGGTGAAGACGATGGGCGGCACGTCATCAGCCCGTGAGGAGGAAGGTGAAGGTGATGTCGCCGACCTCGACCCGGTCGCCGGGCTTGATCTCGCTGACCTGGACGGGCTGGGCGTTGACCCGGACCCCGTTGGTGGAGCCGAGGTCGGTGATCGTCCAGCGCCCCCCCTCCTGCTGCACCCGGGCGTGGCGACGGGAGACCGCCGCGCCGGTCAGGGTGATGTCGCAGTCGGGCAGCCGGCCGATGACCAGCTGGGGGCGGTCGAGGGTGAAGATCTTGCCGGTGTCGGAGCCCTGGACGGCTCGCAGGACCGGTGCGGCACCGGCCGGCGACGGGGCGGGCTCGGCGCCGGGCACCGTGGCAGCCACGGGTGCGGCGGACGGCGGGGCGGCGGGTGTGGCCGGCGCGGGCTGGAACACCGGCTCGGCCGGCAGCGGCGCGGGGGCCGGTCGTGACGGGGCCTGCACCCCGGCGGCCTCGGCCTGGCCCGGTGTCTCGGTCTTGCCGCGCAGCTCGAAGGTGCCGACGCGGATGTCCTCGGACCGCTCGAACTCGATGCGGATCGGGCCGTGGGTCCGCCAGCCCTTCTCGTCGGCGGTGCGCCGGGCGACGTCGGCCAGCTCGCGCTGCAGGGACCGGGTGAAGCCGCTGAACCGCTCCAGGTCGGTGGGGGAGAGGGTGAAGCGGTAGACGTTCGGCACGAACACCGCGTCGACCCCTACCTGCTGGTAGTTGCCCTCGTAGCGCTGGATGGCCTTCGCCAGCTCGACCGGCTGCAGGCCGGACCGGAACGCGCGCGCGAAGAAACCCTCTACCGCGCCTTCCAATCTCTTCTCGAAGTCCCTGAGGATGCTCATGTGTGCGGTGCCTTGCCGGCGTCGTTCGCTCGTCGACGCTGGATGTTGCGGGAAGTCTACGGTCCGTCGCCGCCGCGCACGGGTGCCCCGTCGTGCTAGTCGGTCACCGCACGGTCACGGCGGGCCATCGGGGGCTGAACGTACAGCGTCACGACGGCGCTCCCCTCGAGCTCGACGAGCACCGGCAACACGGGTCGGTCGGGCCACTCCAGCAACGCCTGGATGTGGCTGCTGCCGACGAGCAGGTCGGCGATGTCGGGCCGGTCCGTGCGGGTGCCGGCCGCCGCAGCCACCGTCCGGCGCAGGGCCTCGACCACCGCCGGTGGCCCGACGTGCCGGGTCCCGTCCCCCTCGAGCAGCACCACGTCGTCGGCCAGCAGCCGCTGCACGATCGGCCATCCGCCGGTGCGGACCGCGCCGACGAGCTTCTGCCCGATCCGACGGTGGGACGGCGTGAAGGAGTCCGACCGCCGCACGTGCATCACCAGCAGCTGCTCGATGCGCCAGTGGGCAACCTGCTCGGGACTGATGCCGATGAGCCGCGTGAACAGGGCCTCGTGCAGCACCCGGGCGTAGGGGTCGTCCCGCACGTAGGTCAGGCGCTGCCAGGCGTCGTCGAGGTCGTCGCCGATCCAGTGGATCAGCAGCAGGGCCGGACAGTTCGACGTCGGTTCCTGCAGCCAGATCCATTCCTCGCGGATCGAGGCGTCGGCGAGGAACTGCCCGTGGGCCCGCGAGAGGTCGCCGTGCTCGATGCGTTCCACGAGCGACCTGACGGCGTCGATGCCCTCGGTGGGTATCGGCAGGGCGAACATCGTCTGGCTGCCGGCGGTTGCGGTCGCCATCGTCGTGGTGCCGCTCAGCAGGTGCACCTCCGGCAGCGCGGACCCCGCTGGATTGAGGCCGTGGATCTGCCCGACCACCTGCTCGGCCATCCAGTCGTCGTGGCGGTTGCCCGTCCCGATCCGCGACAGGCCCACACGATCAAGGTCGTCGCAGTCCCACAGGACCAACGACAGGGGCGGCGTGCCCGCGCCCGTCTGCATCCACCACCGTTCCTTGAAGATGCCGCGCTCCAGCAGGTGCTGACGGTGTTCGGTCGCACGGCGAACGGGGATCTCCCCAGCGGTCGCGCGCCACTCGTCCTGCTTGTGTGGCAGGAACGGCACGGCGAACGCGAAACGCGGCATGGGGAGGCGATCTCTTCCGGTGTGGGGATGGTGCTCCCCACCAGCACCGACCCCGGATCGTAGTGCGTTCGGGGCCGTCGTGAACCCCCGTCGAGGGATTGGTACCCACCGCGAGGGCCCGTGTGCGCTGTGTTGTTACCCTCCCGCGAATGCAGTCACGTTCGGTCCACGCCTCCTTGTTCCTCGTCGCGACCCTCGTGGCCGCCTTGCTGGCCCCGATCGTGCCGTCGGCACGTGCACAGGACGCACCCGTCGACATCCCTCCCCAGGGGGTGACCGCGGTGTCGTTGATGCCGCCGGGCAACTCCGGCTTCACGTCGGTGACCGACCAGGTCGCCGGGTCGGCCGGTGGCAGCTTCGGCGAGCACACCGACGACCAGACGTCGATCTACTGGGGGCTCGAGGGCTACGCCGGACAGGGCTTCCTGGACCCCGCCGACGCCGTGCGCACCGAAACGCTGCGCGACGGCGCGGTCCGGGTGTACTGGGACGAGTTCGGCACCCCGGCCATCCACGGTGACACCGCCGAGGACGTGTGGTTCGGCACCGGCTGGGCGGTCGCGCAGATCCGCCTGTTCCTGATGGACGCCGTGCGGCGACAGGGGAGGGGCACCTTCGCCGAGCTGGTCGGCACCTCCGGTGTCCCCCTGGACGTGCAGACCCGCACCCTCACCTACAGCGACGAGGAGTACCAGGCCATCATCAACGGCCTGTCCGACGAGGCGCTGACGGCCGTGCAGGGCTACGTCGACGGTGCCAACGAGTGGATCGCGGAGGTCAACGCCAACCCCGACCTGCTGCCCGTCGAGTACGCGCTGCTGTCCACGCGGCCCGAGCCGCTGGACCTGATCGACATCGCCGCTGCAGGAGTCCTGATCACCCGTTCGGTCGCCGCCGAGGGCGGCAACGAGATGGACAACGTCCGCCTGCTGCGCGACCTGGAGGCCGAGCACGGTGAGGAGGAGGGCCGCGCGATCTTCGCCGACCTGGTCTGGCAGGACGATCCCCTGGCGGTCACCACCGTCCCGCGGGAGGAGGGGACGTTCCCCAACTCGCCGCTGACCGACCTCGACGCGTCGCTGGACGCCGCCGCGGACTTCGCGGCCACCCTGCCGCTGGAGCTCGCCGACGGGCCCGGGACCGGCGCCTACCCCGAACCCTCCACGCTGCCCGCCTTCGCCGACGACACCGGCTCCCGTTCCGGCGCATCCGACCAGGCCGACGCCGTGGATCGGGCGCGGGCCTTCCGGGCGGCCGACGCCCTCGCCGAGTGGGCCGCGTCGTTGCACGGCGGGTCCATCGGCATGGCGATCGGTCCGTCCCGCACCGCCGACGACAACGCCATGCTGATCAGCGGCCCGCAGCTGGGCTGGACCTATCCGAGCCTGCTCGTGGAGTACGAGGTGCACGGCGGCGGCTACGACGCCCGCGGTGCCTCGGTGCCCGCCCTGCCGGTCGTCGGCATCGGCTACACCGACCGGGTCGCCTGGGCGCTGACCACCGGCTACTCCAAGACCGTCGACAGCTTCATCGAGACCGTCCGCGACAACCCGACCGACGGCGGGCCGCTGCAGTACCGCCACGACGGGCAGTGGAAGGACGCCGACTGCCGCACCGAGACCATCGACTACCGCGAGTCCACCCAGGGCCTGCCGGTCACCCCGGCGCTCCGGTCCGTCGACGTCGAGGTCTGCCGCACCGTCCACGGCCCGATCGTCGCGCAGGAGGACGGCGACGGCGAACGGCTGGCCCGGTCGGTGCAGTACCAGATGTTCGGCCAGGAGGTCGACACCATCGACGGTGTCCTCGCGTGGAACCGGGCGGAGTCCCTCGAGGACTTCGAGGCCGCCATGCGCCAGGTCACCTGGAACGAGAACACCACCTACGCCGACGCCGACGGCCACATCGCCTTCTGGCACCCCGGCATCCACCACGAGCGTCCGGCCAACGACCTGCGGTTCCCCCTGCCCGGCGACGGCTCGGCGGACTTCGGTGACCGCATCCCGTTCGACGACCTGCCCCACGCCATCGACCCCGCCCAGGGGTTCCTCGTCAACTGGAACAACAAGCCCGCGCACGACTGGCTGGACGGGGAGGGCATCGGCCCGACGTCCCGTCCCGGCGGTGCCGTGCAACGCGTCGCCACGCCCATCGCGCTGGCCGAGTCCCGGACCGACCACACCTTCGAGACCCTCCAGGCCATCGAGATGGAGTCGGCGCTGACCGACCCCCGGGCCGAACCGTTCCTGCCGCTCGTCCTGTCCGCGATCGACGGGGTGGACGCCCGACTGGACGCGGTGGCCGACCTGCTGGCGGGCTGGAACACCCGCTTCTACGACCCGCCGAACGCGCCGACCACCTTCCGTGGCCCCGGCGGGCAGTCCTCGCTCGAGGACGGCACCGACGGTCCGGCGGCCACGATCTTCTCCGCCGTCGTCGACGCGCTCGTCGTGGAGGTGCTCGGCAGCGTCTGGGGCGGCCCGATCGCCGACGCCGACGCCGCGGCGGCCTGCAACTCCGGCCGCGGCTGTCCCGACCTCGTCTCCCGCCAGCTGGGTGTCGGGGGCCACCGCTACGACATGTCCCCCGCCCTCAACCTGGTCCTGCGGGCCCTCGACCCGGCCTCGTCCGGCCTGGCCGTCCGGCACGACTGGCTGGGCGACCGGACCGCCGAGGAGGTCCTCGTGGCCGCGGTCGAGTCGGCGCTGGCCACGCTGGAGGACCGCTTCGGCGCCGACGACCTGTCGGCCTTCCGTCGGACGACCTTCACCACCGAGGTCAACAGCCTGACCGGCGTGACCGGGCCGTCCTCGGTGCAGCCGTACCTGGAGCGCGGCTCCTACGTCCACCTCGCAACCTTCGACGGCCTGCCGGCGCTGACCACCGAGCGGGCCGGCGGTCCCGAGCGGGTCGCCACGTCCGTCGCGGCGGCCCTCGCCGCCCACCCCGACGGCAGCGACACCGTGGTGCTCGCCGATGCGGGGACCTACCACGACGCCCTGCTGGCCTCGCCGCTGGCCGGGTTCCTGGATGCCCCGATCGTCCTGGTCGACGGCACGCTGTCGACCGTCGCACGCGAGGGGATCGCCCAGCTGGGTGCCACGGATGCCGTGATCGTGGGGTCGCTGGTCGGCCCCGAGGTCGCTGCGGAGCTGGAGTCGATGGGCCTGTCGGTCCGCCGTGTCGGCGATGGTGACCCTTACGCCGTCGGCGCGGCCGTCGCCGCCGAGCTGCCCGGGTCGGTCCTCGACGACGGGGCACCCGAGGCCTACGTCGTCACCGCCGACGGGTTCGCCGACGCCGTGTCGATCACCGGTGTCGCCGCGCGCACCCACCGGCCGATCCTGTTCGTCACCCGCGACGAGATCCCCCGGGCCACCGCCGACACCATCGAGGCCCTCGGCATCGAACGGGTCGCCGTGGTCGGTGGGACCGCCGTGATCGCCGACGCCGTCATGGAGCGTCTGCCGTCACCGACGCGGCTGGCAGGCCCCGAGCGGTACACCACCGCCGAGGCCGTCCTGAACCACGCCCGCGCGATCGGCCTCTCCTTCGACACACTGGTGCTGGCGACCGGCGCGAACTTCCCCGACAGCCTGACGGGCGGTCCGGTCGCGGCGGCGCTGGACGGCGTCGTCGTGCTGGTCAACGGCCTGGATCCTGCGGCGCCCGGTGCGGCGCTCGGCCACGCCCTGTCCCAGCGTGCGTCCGTCAAGCGGGTGATCGGGCTGGGTGGCACGGCGGTGATCAGCGACGCCTTCCTCGCGGCCGTCCCGACCGCCTCCTGAGGGGACGATTACCGGCCGGCAACATCCATCCGAGGGGGCCCGCGGCGGGTATAGGGTGTGGCCACGATCGAGGGCCGGCGGCGTCGAGGGGCGCCCGCACCGATGCCAGGAGGGAGGACACGTGCACGACCCGACAGACCTCAGCCCCGACCGGCTGACGGTCGCCTTCGGCGGGCCGCTCCAGCCCGCGCTGGCCCGCGCGACCCTGGCCCTGCCGACGACCACCGTCGAGGTGGCCGTGCTGTCGGCGTCCCATCAGGTCCGCACCCTGGAGGGACACGCGGTGGAGACCCTCGCCTGCAACACCGGCGGGAGTGCCCCCGGCCCCCGTCGGGTCATCGTGCACACCGGCGTCGACCGCTGGGACCTGGCCTTCGACTACGCCGTCGACACGGTCACGCCCGTCGGCCTCGCGACCCTCGTCGAGCAGCTTCGGGACGGGGCGCGCACCGCCGGCGTCGTGCATGCCTTCCCCGGCCACCCCCACGCCGTCACCGCCGTCCTGCCCACGCCGAGCGGCGACGGCTGGGCGACCTGGCACTGCTACCCCGAGCACGGCCGCGTCGCCCGCAGCACCACCACCGTCCTTGCCCACGACCGCATCGCGGTCGCCGTCCACGGAGCCAGCCGATGACCAGCCTCCGACCCCGCCCGCCACTCCTCGCGATCCTCGTCGTCCTGGCGCTGACGTTGACCGGCTGCGGCTCCTCCACCTCCCTCACCGAGGCCACCGCCTTCCTCGACGGCGCCTACAGCTACGACGCCGCCACGTCCCAGTGGCGCACCGGTGATGCGCCGAGCGTCGTGGCCGACAACCTGCAGATCAACCTGAAGGCCAACGACAGCGTCCGCGAGTCCGGCAACTACTACCTGCGCGGCGCCGACTGGCTGGCGGTCGTCCGCACCGAGGCCGAGGGCTCCAGCATCGAGCTCGACGACTACGACACCGGCTACCGGCGGCACAGCACCTTCATCGCCGGCTACTGGGGCAGCCGGCCCCGCGACTACGGCCCCCGGTCCTCCGGCGGCAGCTCCGGCGGCGGCGGGTTCACCGGCGTCCGCGGCGGCGGCTCCGGCAGCGGCAAGTGACCCCTCCCCCCTCCTCGCGTTCCCGGATCACCCTCGACTCCCGCACCACCCGAAAGGCCCACCAGAGATGATCGACATGGCCGCCATCCTCGCTGACGCCTCCGAGGGCCTGGCCTGGGGCGTCCTCGCCCTGGTCCTGCTCGCCGTCAGCTTCGGCGTCATCGACGTGATGACCCCCGGCAAGCTCGGCAAACAGATCACCGAGGACCACAACCGCAACCTGATCATCGTCGTCGCGTCGGGGATGCTGGCCAACGCCATCGTGCTGGCCACCGCGATCCTGACGTCGGCCGACGGCTTCGCGCTCGGGCTGACCACCGCCGGCATCTACGGCGTGCTCGGCATCCTGCTGAACGCCGCCAGCTTCGGGCTGGTCGACATCATCACGCCGGGCAAGCTGCGGGACACCGTCGCCTCGGCGGAGCCCACCCCGGTCGCATGGTTCGTCGCCGCCAACCACATCGCGGTCGGCATCGTGGTCGCCGCCGCGATCAGCTAGGAGCACGACGCCTGCCGTGGCGACCCTGACCAGCCCCGCGACCACCGACACCCCCACCGGGCACCGTGTCGGCAGGACGGCGCTGCTGTTCGTCGTCGCGGTCTGCGCGGCCTGCGGGCTGGTCTACGAGCTGGCGCTGGTCGCCACCGGCAGCTACCTCGTCGGCTCGTCGATCACCCAGACCAGCCTCGTCCTGGGTGTGGCCCTGGCGTCGATGGGCATCGGTGCGCTCGTCGCCAAGCGGCTGATCGGCCGGCCCGCCGCCGGGTTCGTCGCCGTCGAGCTGGTGCTCGGCGTCGTCGGGGCGTTCTGCGTCCCGGCGCTGTACACGGCGTTCGCGTGGCTGGGCCTGTACACCCCGGCGCTGCTGCTCGCGGCGGTCGTGGTCGGCACGCTGATCGGCGCGGAGATCCCGTTGCTGATGGCCCTGATCGGTCGGCTGGGCGACGACGACCCGGCGTTCGTCGTCGCCGACATGTCCGCGGCCGACTACGTCGGGGCGCTGGTCGGCGGGCTGGTCTTCCCGTTCCTGCTGCTGCCGGTCTTCGGGCTGCTGACCGGATCGTTGCTGGTCGGGGGGGTGAACGTCACGGCGGGCCTCGCGACCGGGCTGGTGCTGCTGCCCGACCGTCGGCGCTGGCTGCTGGTCGCCGGGGTGCTCGCCCTGGGACTGATCGGGGTGATGCACCTCAAGACCGGCGACTTCGAGCTGACCGCCCAGCAGAAGCTGTTCCGCGATCCGATCGTGCTGCACGAGCAGACGGCCTACCAGGACCTGGTCATCACCGAGTCCACGACGCCCGACGGGCCCGACACGCGGCTGTTCCTCGACGGCGACCTGCAGTTCTCCACCCTCGACGAACACCGGTATCACGAGGCGCTGGTCCACCCGGCGATGAACGGACCGCACGAACGGGTGCTGATCCTGGGCGGTGGTGACGGGCTGGCCGCCCGCGAGGTCCTGGGCTACGACGACGTTCGGTCCGTGACGCTGGTCGATCTCGACCCGGCCGTCGTGGCGGCGGCCCGGACGGTCCCGAGGATCCTCGAGGCCAACCGCGGGTCGTTGGACGACCCGAGGATGACCGTCGTGCACGACGACGCGTTCACCTGGGTGCGCGACGGGGGGGACGGGCCCGTCGACGTGATCGTCGTCGACCTTCCCGACCCCGACACCGTCGACCTGGCCAAGCTGTACAGCGTGGAGTTCTACGGCATGGCCGCGGGGCTGCTGGCCCCCGGCGGGCGCATGGTCGTGCAGTCCGGCAGCCCCTACTTCGTGCCGCTGGCGTTCTGGACGATCCGCGCCACGGTGGAGGATGCGGGCCTGGCGACCGTGCCGTACCACGTGGACGTGCCGACGTTCGGTGACTGGGGCTTCGTGCTGGCGACCCGCGAGGGCCAGCCGGCGCTGCGGGTCCCCGAAGATGCGCCGACGCTTCGGTTCCTGACCGACGAGGTGCTGGCTGCCGCGGCGGTGTTCCCGCCCGACCGGCTGCCCGACCAGGCAGCCGTGCAGCCGTCGACGCTGCTGGACCCCGCCATCGTCGACGCGGCCCGATCGGGCTGGGCGGGCTACTGATGGGACGGCTTGCCGTCATCGCCTCTGCCGCCGCCGAGGAGGTCAGGACCCAGATCAACGTCGACGACATGGACCTGGACAAGGCCTCGTCGATCGGGCGGATGCTGCGCTGGGCGTGGGAGGGCCTGATGATCGCGGCGGCCGTCCTGGCGGTGCTGTGGTTCAACCGGGACGACCCGGTTGCGGTGACCACGCAGTGGGCGATCTGGGGCCTGTTCCTGACCGACTACCTGGCCCGGCTGGCCGTGGCGAGGAACCGCCGGCAGTTCGTGCGGACCAACCTGATCGACCTGGTGGCGATCATCCCGCTGGACCTGCTGCGGGGCTTCCGGGCGCTGCGGGTCCTGCGGATCGTCCGGTCCGGCGTGGTGATCTGGCGGGTGCTGCGCACGACCAGGGACGTGCTGACGACCAACCACACGGGGTCCCTGCTGGTCGTCGCCGCCGGCCTCGTGGTCGTCGGTGGGACCCTGGTCTCGACCATCGAGCCGGGCATCGAGGGGATCGGCGACGGCGTGTGGTGGGCGGTCGTGACCGCGACCACGGTGGGGTACGGCGACATCTCCCCGGTGACCGGGGCCGGTCGGGGGATCGCGACCCTGCTGATGCTGACCGGCATCGGCGTGCTCGGGTCGGTGACGGGGGCGATCGCCACCTACGCCGTGCGGCTCGGCAACCGTCCGGACACCGACCCCGACGACCCCGACGTCGCCCACACGATCACTCGCCTGACCCACTGGGACGAGCTGACCGTCGACCAGCGCGTCCGCTTGGCCAACCACCTCGCCGAGCTGGCCGCCGACCCCTCCACCGGCCCCACCCCCTCCACCGACCCCACCTGACCCGGGGGGCGGCCCGGGCCGCGGGACATGCGCGTGCCGGGACCGCCGGACGTGCGCGTGCCGGGACCACCGGGACCGCCGGGATTGTGCAATTCGGCGCCGTGGGCCGCGAAGGTGCACAGCCCGCCGACGGTGGTGTGCAGTTCGGCCGACATGTGGCCCTTGCCGCACATTGAACATATGTTTAGGATGTTGAACATGAGTTCAACGGACGATCGGTCGACCCGGGCAAGGATCCGTGACGCGGCGATCGAGGCGGTCGTCGAGGCCGGGCCCGGCGGGCTGACCGCCCGCAACGTCGCCGCCCGCGCTGGCGTGTCGGCGGGGTCGGTCATCCACCACTTCGGGTCGATGGACGAGCTCCGCGACGCGTGTGACCACCACATCGTGTCCGAGGTCCGGCGGCTGAAGGCGGCCGCGATGGCCCGTGGTGCGCAGGTCGATCCGATCGCCTCGCTCCGCGACGCCGCCGACGGGCCGCCGCTGATGGCCTACCTCGCCCGCACGATGGTCGACGGCACGCCGCGGGTGACCGACCTCGTCCGCGAGATGGTCGCCGACGCGGTCGTCCACATGAAGGAGGGTGCGGCGAGCGGACTGCTGAACGAGCTCGACGACCCCGAGGGCTGCGCGACGATCCTCACCATCTGGTCCCTGGGCGCGCTGGTCCTGCACGACCACGTCGAGGCGCTGCTCGGCGTGGACCTGCTCAGCCCGTCGGTGCAGGCCGACCCGACCTACATCCGCCGCTACATGGCCCCGGCGTTCGAGCTGCTCAGCGGCGGCATGGTGACCGCGGAGGCCGCCGCGGGGATCGCCGCCGCCATGGCCGCCGCGGATACCACCCCCGCCGACCCCGCCCCCACGAAGGACAGCTGACATGAGCGACTCCCCGGCCATCCAGACCGTCGGCCTGAGCAAGGACTTCGGTGACGTCCGTGCCGTCGACGGGCTCGACCTCGACGTCAGGCGTGGCGAGGTGTTCGGGTTCCTCGGCCCCAACGGCGCCGGCAAGACCACGACCATCCGCACGATCCTCGACCTCATCCGCCCCACCGAGGGGTCCGCGTCGATCCTCGGCATGGACAGCCACCGTGACGCCGTCGCCATCCGGCGCCACATCGGCTACCTGCCCGGCGACCTGGCGATGTACCCCAACCTGACCGGCCACGACACGCTGACCTACTTCGCCAACCTGCGCGGTGGGGTCGACTGGACGGTGGTCGAGGGGCTGGCCGACCGGCTGGACGCGGACCTGTCCAGGAAGGTCGGCGACTACTCCACCGGGAACCGACAGAAGATCGGCCTCATCCAGGCGTTCATGAACGTCCCCGACGTGATCATCATGGACGAGCCGAGCACCGGCCTGGACCCGCTGGTCCAGCAGGAGTTCCAGGCGATGATGCGCGAGGTCGCCGCCGAGGGGCGGACGGTCTTCCTGTCCAGCCACACGCTCTCGGAGGTCCAGCGGGTCGCCCACCGCGTCGGCATCATCCGGCAGGGTCGCCTCGTCGACGTCGAGTCCGTCCACGACCTGCGGTCCAAGGCGCTGCGGAGGGTCGAGATGACCTTCGCCGAACCCGTCGCGAGCGAGGCGTTCCGGACCGTCGAGGGGGTCAGCAACGTCGCCGTCGTCGACCGGACGGTGACCCTCTCCTTCGAGGGCAGCATGGCCGCGCTGATCGCCACCGCCACCGACGGCCGCCAGCTGATCGACATCGCCACCGGCGAGGCGGACCTCGAGGAGATCTTCCTGGCCTACTACCGGACCGACGCCCCCGACGACGTGCACACGTCCTCGACCGGCGCGGGGGCGCGGGCCTGATGCTCGGCAGCGTCTGGGCCAAGTCCATCCGCGATCGCTGGAGCGCCGTCGTCATCGCGGGGGTCGGCGTCGGCCTGCTGCTGTGGATGGCCATGGCGGTCTACACCCAGATCGACACGTCGTTCTACTACGAGCTGCCCGCGGCGTTCCTCGAGACAGCGGGCATCTCCGCCGAGGTCGGAGGGGTCGGGGGCATCGCCTACGGCGCCATGTACAACCTGATGGGGGCGATGGCGCTGGCCGGCGTGGCC
Organism: Euzebya rosea; assembly: GCF_003073135.1. Lineage (NCBI taxonomy): Bacteria > Bacillati > Actinomycetota > Nitriliruptoria > Euzebyales > Euzebyaceae > Euzebya > Euzebya rosea. Next base: position 70,903 of record NZ_PGDQ01000014.1, on the reverse strand, counting down.
ATCTCGATCGGGGCCAGCACCATCGCGGGCGAGGAGCGCAACGGCACCCTCGACCTGCTGCTGGCCAACCCGCGCAGCCGCACCGCCGTGGCGGTCTCCAAGCTGGGCTCGATGGTGTCCCTGGTCGTGCTCGGCGGGGTGCTGTACCTGGCGGCGGCGCTGCTGGTCCCGACCGTGGTGGGCGTCGACATCACCGGTATCCACGTCGCCGCGCTGATGGTGCACCTGGCGGCGAACGCGCTGCTGTGGGGCCTGCTCGCCTTCGCCGTGGGCGGCTGGACCGGCAACCGTGGCGCCGCTGTCGGTGTCGCCGCCGGGGCGATGGTCACGTCCTGGCTGGCCACGTCGTTCCTGCCGTTGATCGCCGACCTGGCCGACGTGGCGAAGGCCTTCCCGTGGTACTGGTTCAACGGCAGCCAGCCGGAGCTGAACGGCATCGGCTGGGGCCACCTCGTCCTGCAGGTCGGCGCGTGCGTGGCGCTGGCGAGCGTTGGCGTGGTCGGGGTCCGTCGGCGGGACCTGCGCGGGGCCAGCACGGCGACGAGCCTGCTCGACCGGCTGCGCGCCAACCCGCGGACGCAGGCCCTGGTCGAGCGGATGGCCGGGTCGGCCCGGGTGTCGGGCATCACCGCGAAGACCATGTCGGACCACCAGGCGCTGCTGTCGGTGATCGTCGCGATCGTCTTCTACATGTCGCTGCTCGTGGTGCCCATGTTCAACCTGCTGCCCGACTCGATCGGCGAGGTCTTCGGCAACCTGCCGGAGGGGTTGATCGCCGCGATCGGTGGGGTCGACATGTCGACGCCGAGCGGCTGGATCCAGGGCGAGCTGCTGGCGTCGGTGTTCCCCATCGCCGCCATCACGCTGTTCGCGTCCATGGGATCGCGGGCCCTTGCGGGGGAGGAGGAGAACCACTCGATGGAGCTGCTGCTGGCCAGCCCCATCTCACGGCGGCGGGTCCTGCGCGACAAGGCCGCGGCGATGGTTGCCTTCGCCGTCGTGCTGGCCGTGGGCACCTCGATCGGGCTGGGGGTGGGCGTGCTGATCGCCGGCTTCGACCTGCCGATCACCGGCGTGGTGTCCGCTGCGGTGCTCGGCAGCCTGCTCGGGCTGGTCTTCGGCGGCGTGGCGCTGCTGATCGGGGCGGCAACGGGACGCGTGAAGGTGGCGGTGTTCGGTGCGGCCGGGCTTGGGCTGGTGGCGTACTTCGTGGACTCGTTCTTCCCGCTGGCAGCGTTCTTCGAGCCGTTCGCCGTGCTCAGCCCGTTCCACTACTTCCTGTCCAGCGACCCGTTGGTCAACGGGATGCACTGGGGACACGCCGGGATCCTCGTGGCGACCTTCGCGGTGCTGGTCGCCGCGGCGGTACCGCTGTTCGAGCGGCGGGACCTCCGCGGCTGAGGAAATGTTCAGCTTCGCCGGTCCGCCGGCCGAGGTGCACGAACCGTCGCGGGGGTGGTGCGCCTGAGCCGGTCACGTGGTCGAACTGCACAGTTCCGGTGAGGGGTGGGCGGGCCGGACGGTCGGTCAGCGCTCGATGGTCAGGGCGACCGCCGTGTGGGAGTCGCCCTGCTCGCCCACCCAGGAGAGGGAGAGGTGGTAGGTGCCCGGCTCGAGGGTCGAGACGTCGACCAGGTTCACGCCGGGGTTCTCCTGCACGACGGTCAGCTCGGTGCGGCTGGCGTCGTCGGGCTGGGCGGCCGGGTCGGCCTCGTCCAGCGGCCAGGCATGGGCGGTGACCGTGCCGGGTTCGTAGGTGACGACCAGCTGGGCGTCGGCCTTCACGGGGTAGGTCGTGGGGCTGGGGCCGCCGTCGGAGCAGAGGCCGACGTCGTCGGTGGTCCAGCAGGAGGTGTAGGGGGCAGCGGACAACGAGTCGGTCTCGGAGGAGATGCCGAAGTCGGGGGCCTCGGCCGGAGGACCGGGGGGGCCGGCGCCATCGCCGATGCCGCCGTCGGGCTCGACCGGGATGGGTGCGTCGCCGATCGGGGCGGAGGAGTCGCCGGGAGCGCCGGCACCGTCGCCGATGCCGCCGTCGGGCTCGACGGGGATGGGCGCGTCGGTGGTCGTGTTGTCGTCGGCCGGTCCGCCGGCACCGACCGCCGTGCCGTCGGCACAGGCGGCAAGGGCGAGCAGGAGGACCGACAGCAGGAGGAGACGTGGGATGGTCAGTGTTGGCATGTCCCTTCCGACGCCGACCGACGGCCGATCGTTCCATGATCGGCGATGCCGAAATGCGAGTTGGCCGACACGCGTCGCCCTCGCTACACTCTCCGTTCCTCACTGCGATGAGGCCACGGGCGAGTGGCGGAATTGGCAGACGCGCACGGTTCAGGTCCGTGTGGACTTAGGTCCTTGGGGGTTCAAGTCCCCCCTCGCCCACCCACCTCCGGGGTATCCCCGAACCCCCTCCCGACCCGGTCCCATCCGGCCGGATCAGAGCAGCCCGTGGTCCCGTGCGGCTTGGATCGCCTGCTTGCGGTCGCTGACCCCGAGCTTGCGGTACAGCGAACGGGTGTGGGTCTTCACGGTGTTCAGCGACACGAACAGCTCCTCGGCGATCTGGCGCTGGGACAGGTTCGTCGGCAGGTAGCGGAGCACCGCCGCCTCGCGCTCCGTCGGCGCGTCGACGAGACCGGCCGGGCGCACGGGTGCGGTGGTCAGGGCGTGGCGGGACTCCACACGGGCGAGGTAGGGCGCCACGATGCCGGGATCCACGCACCGGTCCACGACCGCCCGCGCCTCGCGGAGCAGCTCGGGGCCGTCCGGCTCGCCGAGCTCGCACAGCACGTCTCCCGCGCTCGCCAGGGCATGGGCCAACGTCACCCGCTCCTGCGCGGTCCGCGCCAGCGCCACGCCACGACGCGCCGCCGCCAGGCGTTCGTCGGGGGCCTCGGCCGTCCTGCCGACGATGCTGTGGGCCAGCGCCAGCTGTGAGAGGGATTCCATGGCGTTGTCCTCGGCGAAGCGGATCGACCACGAGGCACGCTCTGCGGCCGACGCCTCATCCCCCTGCTCGATGTCGGCGATCGCCTGGAGTACCGGGGTGACGGCGGCCACGAAGAGGTGCTCCTCGTCCGCCGCCCTCGCTGCCGCCTCCTGGAGCAGCGGGCGGGCGTCCTCGTGGCGGCCCGCCCAGACCAGGGCCCCGCCGAGGGTCATGGCATGGGTCGAGTCGATCGTGGGGCCGGATGCGGCCACCTCGGCCAGGCAGGCGCTGACGTCGCCGTCGGCGAGGCCCCGCATGATCGACAGCGCGGTGGCCTGCCCGGCCTCCTCGGCATCCAGGTCCAGCGCACGGGCACGGTCCAGGTGACGCCAGGCGTCGGCCTGCCGTCCGGAGAACAACGAGATCCAGCTGCGCACGAGCAGCGCCCGCGGGTGGTCCCGACCCGCAGACCCCAGCCGTTCCAGCTGTCCGAGGACGGTACCGAGCTGCCCACGGTTCATCAGCACGGGCGCGTGATCCCACAGCAGGTCGACGGCGATCACGTGGTCACCGGCCCCCACCCGGTGCTCGACCGCCTCGTGGGGGCTCCCGTCGGACTCGTGCCACTCCGCGGCCGCCCGATGGATCGCCGGGAGCTCCGCGGCCAGGTCGACGTCGGCCTCGAGACGGAGCAGATCACCCAGCAGGTGGTGGTAGCGGTACCAGGTCCCGGTCCGGTCGAGCGACACGACCATCTGGTTGCGGGACGCCAGCCGCCGCAGCCACGCGGTCCCGTCGGCGCTCCCGCAGACCGCGTCGACGAGCGGGCCGCACATCCTGTCCAGGATGGACGTGCGCAGCAGGCGATCCCGATCCTCCAGCGACAACCCCGACAGCAGCTCCGCGCTGAGGTACTCCACCACCAGCCGGTCGTCGCCCTGGAACGCCGCGACCGCATGGTCGAGGTCCGTGGTCACGGCCAGCGACATGCCGGCGAGGACCAGGCCCGCGGCCCACCCCTCCGTCCGCTGGCACAGCGTGTCCAGCTGGGACGGCGTCAACCCGTCGACGCCGGTGGCCAGGAGCCCGGCGGCCTCACCGACCTCGAAGCGCAGGTCCGCGGCGCGGAGCTCCGTCATCCCGCCGGTCAACCGCAACCGGGCAAGCCCGAGCGCCGGGTCGACCCGCGTGGCCAGCACGATCCGAAGCTGCGGCGGGGCGAGGCTGATCAGGTAGGCCAACCCCTCCATCACACGCAGCTGGGTGATCAGGTGCAGGTCGTCGATGACCAGCACGATGGATCCGCCGTGCGCCGAGAGCGCGTTGACCAGCCTGGCGACGACCGGGGCCTCGTCGGCGGCGGCGGCCGCCAGCGCAGGCCCCGTCGCCGCGTCCAGCCCGGGGACCTCAGCAGCGAGGGCACCGACCACCGACGCCCAGAAGCGGGCAGGGTCGTTGTCGAAGCGGTCGACCTGCAGCCACGCGGACGCCTCGGGCCGCTCCGCCAGCCAGCCGGCGAGCAGCGTGGACTTGCCCGACCCGGCGGGCGCGCTGACGAGCCCGACCCGTTGCCCGTCGGGTTCGAGCAGGTCGTCGAGCCGGCGGTGCAGCCGTGACCGCGTGACGTGCTGGTCGCTCAGCGTCGGCGGCGAGAACTTCGTCGCCGGGAGGATCACGCCTGTCGCACCATGCATGCTGCCGCAAGCCTAGTGGGGCGCTGGGCGCGACGGCTCACCCGGGTGAGATCGCCGTTGAGGGGAGGCGGCGGCTGCGTCCGGGAGGGACGGTGTGGACATGCCCGAGCACCCGACACCCCGGACCTACGAGATCGTGCTGCGCGGTCGCGTCGGTCCTCGACTCCTCCGCCCGCTGCTGGACGACTTCACCGTCGACCACCCGGAGCACGGGCGAACACGTCTTGTCGGCGAGGTCCGTGACCCCGGCCACCTGCACGGCGTGCTCGCGCACCTGACCGCCTTCGCGTTGGAGGTCGACAGCGTCAGCGCCACACCGTCGGCACCGCCGACGAGCAGATCCACCCCCATCACTCAAGAGGAGACATCATGAGCACCGCCATTCCATCCAGCACCGTCCACGACGTGGAGGCGTCGCCAGCCGGATCGGCCCGCGCCGGCGGCATCGGCGCGCTGGTCGCCACAGCCACGTTCCTGTTCGGCATCGTGCTGTTCGTCACGCAGCTGGCCGACTTCACCGCACCCGACACGACCGTCGCGGACTCCGTGGCGTTCCTCGTCGACAACGAGGAGGTCCTGTTCGTCGGCTACGCGGTGATCTACCTGCTGTTCGGCCTGGCGATCGTGCCGCTCGTCCGTGCGCTGCAGCAGCGCCTCCATCGCGCCGAGCCGGAGCTCTCCGCGATGTCGGCCGTCTTCGGCTACATCTGGGTCGGCCTGATGTTCGCCACCGGCATGGTGCTCACGATCGGCATGGGTGCGGTGGCGGACATGGCCGGCGATTCCGCGCAGGCCCAGTCGCTCTTCACCGCCATCGACACGGTCGGCAACGGCCTCGGTGGTGGCAACGAGCTGGTCGGCGGGGTCTGGATCCTGCTCGTCAGCCGAGCCGCCCAGCGCGCCGCGGCGCTTCCCCGCTGGCTGAACGTCCTCGGCATCGTGACGGCGCTGGCCGGCATCGTGACCGTGATTCCGGCCCTGACCGAGGTCGGCATGGTCTTCGGGCTGGGGTGCATCGCCTGGTTCGCGGCCGTGGGTCGCGAGCTGCTCGTCCGCCCCTGATGGCCGCGCGTGCACCCGACGTGCACCGGACCTGAACCGTCACCGACGACGGTGCCGTTGTCACGAGGCGCCAACCCACACCGACGCCCCCGGGAGCACCCCATGACACCCACCACGAGGAGCACCGCCATGCACACCGAGAAGACGACCACGACCACGCACCCCATGCCTGACCTGCCCGACAGCTCCTTGGCTGCCGTCCGTCACGAGTACGGCCCACCCGCCGGGATCGAGATCGCACCCCAGCCCGTCCCGACCCCCGGCCAGGGCCAGGTCCTGCTGCAGGTGCACGCAGGCGGTCTCGACCGCGGCGCCTGGCACCTGATGGCCGGTGAACCCTTCGCGGTTCGACTGGCCGGATACGGCCTGCGCCGTCCCAAGCAGCCACGGCTCGGGATGGACGTCGCCGGCACCGTCATCGCCCTCGGCGAGGGCGTCGACACCTTCGCCGTCGGTGACGAGGTCTTCGGCATCGCGGACGGCTCCTGGGCCGAGCACGCGGTGGCCGACGCCGCGCGGCTGGCGCTCCGCCCGGCGAACGTGTCACCGGTTGAGGCGGCGGTCTCCGCCATCTCGGGCATCACCGCGCTGCAGGCGCTGGTCGACGTCGCGCGTGTCGAGGCGGGCCAGCGCGTCCTGGTCGTCGGCGCGTCGGGTGGGGTCGGCAGCTTCGCCGTCCAGCTGGCGGTGGCCCTCGGCGCGGAGGTCGACGGCGTCGCGAGCGGCGCGAAGGCCGACCTCGTGCGGGCCCTCGGCGCGAGCCACACCTACGACTACGCCACCGACGACCCCTATGACGGCACGCAGCGCTACGACGTCATCCTCGACACCGGCGGCCGCAACCCGGTGCGCACCCTCCGGCGAGCCCTGACCGACCGCGGGACGCTGGTGATCATCGGGGGCGAGGACGGCGGCTCGATCACCGGCGGCGTCGGCCGCCAGCTGCGTGCGGCGATGCTGTCGCCGTTCGTCCGGCACCGCCTGACGACGTTCATCAGCGCCGAGGCGAAGGGCCACATCGCGACGCTCGCGGCGTTCCTGGAGGACGGCTCGGTCGTCCCGGCGGTGGGCGCCTCCTACCCGCTCGCGGAGGTTCGGACCGCGATCGAGGACCTGCTGGCGGGCCGTGCACGCGGCAAGTCCGCGATCCTGGTCGCCCCGAGCGAGGGCGAGGCCATGCCATGGACGCGGTCATGATGCTGTCGCGACGTGACCAGACGGTGCTCGGCATCGGCATCGCGCTGTGCGGTGTGCTGTTCGTGCTGTCGAGCACGATCCCGGACGGCCTGGGTCCGGTGTTCGTCGTGCTCGGGATCGCCGCGCTCGGCACTCGCCCGTCGGCCGCCCCCGAGGACAAGGAGGAGTGAGCACCACCATGACGACCCGGACCTCCAGGCAAACCACGACCAGCAGGCAGACCATGACCAGCAGGCAGACCATGACCAGCGCCGCACCACCCGCCACCGCCATCGCCGTCGACGGACTCACCAGGTCCTACGACGGCCGGACGGTCGTCGACGACGTGTCGTTCACGGTCGAGGAGGGCGAGATCCTCGCCATACTCGGTCCCAACGGCGCCGGCAAGACCACCACCGTCGAGTCGGTCGCCGGGCTCCGCACCCCGGACGCGGGCACCGTCCGCGTCTTCGGGCACGACCCGATCGTCGACCGGACCGAGGTCGCCCGCCTCCTCGGCGTCCAGCTGCAGGAGAGCAGCTTCCAGGACAAGCTGACGGTTCGCGAGATCGTCGACACCTACCGGGGCCTGTACCCCGACCCGCTCGGCACCGACGAGCTGCTGGATTCCCTCGGTCTCGGCCCGTCGGCCGGAACCCGGTACGCGAACCTCTCCGGTGGCCAGCAGCAGCGTGTGTCGATCGCCGTGGCGCTCGTCGGGCGGCCCCGTGCCGTCATCCTCGACGAGCTGACGACCGGCCTCGATCCGCAGTCCCGCCGCGACACCTGGATCCTCGTGGAGGACCTCCGCGACCGCGGCGTCACCGTGCTGCTGGTCACCCACTTCATGGAGGAAGCCGAACGACTGGCCGACCGCGTGGCCCTGATCGACCGCGGGAGGCTCGTCGCCCTCGACACCCCGCAGGGCCTGATCGACCTGGCCAACCTCGAGCAGCGGCTGCGCTTCTCCACGACCGCCGAGCTCGACGAGGACTGGATCCGTCGCCTGCCAGAGGTCTCCGGCGTGGCGCGCGACGCCGACACCTACACCGTGACCGGCGACGAGCGCATGGTCTTCTCGGTCGTGTCGCTGCTCGCGGCGCACGACATCGTCCCCGGCCGGCTGCAGGTCGACCAACCCACGCTCGACGACGCGTTCGTCGCCCTCGCCGGCCGCCCGCTCGTCACCAACGCCGACACCACCATCGACACCACCCTTGAGGACACGCGATGACCGCGTTCATGACCCTCACCCGAACCCAGACCCGGGTCTTCCTGCGCGAGCCCGCCGTGGTCGCCTTCGGCCTGATCTTCCCGGCGGTCCTGCTGCTGGTCATCGGCAGCGTCTTCCCCGGCGCCACCGAGGTCAACGCCGAGCTCGGCAACAAGAGCCTGGTGCAGATCTACGCGCCGGCGTCGGCGGTGATGGCGCTGCTGACCCTGGGCATCGCGATGCTGCCGCAGGCGCTCGGCCTGGACCGCGAGCGGGGCATCCTCCGCCGGCTGTCGGTGACGCCGGCCCACCCCCGTCTGCTGGTGGCAGCGCATGTGATCGTGCAGGCCGTCGCGGTCACGATCGCCACCGTCGGGGCGGCGCTCGTCGGACGGTTCGCCTTCGACCTGCCGTTGCCGCAGGCCCCGGGCTGGTTCGTCATCGCGTTCGCCCTGTCGACTGCGGCGCTGCTGGCGGTCGGGGTGCTGATCGGGGCGTTGGTCCCGACGGCGCAGGCCGGGGTCGGCACCGGGATGCTGCTGTACTTCCCGATGCTGTTCTTCGCCGGCATCTACCTGCCGCTGGAGATCATGCCGGAGGGCCTTCGGACCATCAGCGGCTGGACCCCTGCGGGTGCGGCCGTCAACGCCATCGGCGACGCCTGGGCCGGCGCCGCGCCGACCCCCACCAGCCTGCTCGTCCTCGTCGTGACGGCGGCCGCAGCCGGGGGGCTCGCCACGCGCCTGTTCCGATGGGAGTAGGCGCTCCACTCGGCATCCCGCGGACGGGCATGCCCACCGGCGGAGGTCCCACGTGAGTCCCCGGAACGACCGGCCTGTCCGCGGGATGACGCTCGGCGAGTACGTCCAGCATCGGAACGGCTCACCGCTCGGCGGTGCCGGTTCGATCCGGCAGATGGTGTCCCGGTCCCTTGGGGCTGGATCGTTCGCGGAGTTCTGGCGGCACTGGAATCCGATCTGGGGGTACGGCCTGAAGAGGTTCGTCCATGACCCCCTCCGGCGGTTCGTCCCGTCCGCCGTGGCGGGCTTGGCCACCTTCGTCGTCTCCGGAGCGCTGCACGACGGTGCCGTGACGCTCCTCCGAGGGTCGACGACCCACGTCATGACGCCATGGTTCCTCCTGCTCGGGATCGGGGCGTACGTGGGGCGGTTGCGCGGCATGGACCTCTCGCGCAGCACCTGGCGGTGGCGGGCCACCATCAACCTCGCCTACCTCGGCGGAAGCCTCGCCACGGTGCTGCTCCTCGGGTCGTTGATCGGGCCGAACGCCCCGTGAGCTGACCTCGGGGTCTCGGATGGCCTAGGGTCGCCCCATGGAGTGGGAGGGAGTCCACGAGCACCGGCCGCGTCGCCGGTGGCTCGTCGGCTGGGTGGTGCTGGCGGCTGCCGTGATCGGCTGGCTGGTTCGCAGCCCGGCGGAGATGCGCGAGTTGCACGTCGACCCGACTCCCGAGCCGACCGTTGCCGAGGTCGCGCCGTCGCCCACGGTGCAGGCGCCCGAAGGACTGTTCGGGGTGGACGACGTGCTGCCCGTGGCCCGGGGTCGATGGCGCGAACACCTCCCGCCCGGGGGCTGGGATGCGACGCAGGAGCGCGTCGCGCTCTGGGACGGGACCGAGGTGGTCGTCGTCGATGCGTCCAGCGCCTGGGCCTACGACCCCGCCGTCGACCAGTGGCGCGGCCTCCCCGCCCCTCCGTCGGTCGACACTGGAGAGGTCGATCGGCAGGGGCTCGTGGTCGACGGGACCGTGGTCGTCAACGCGGACTCCGCATCCGGACGGTCGCCGTCCTCGAACGTCCTGCCACCGACAGGTCGTTCGGCCGCGTGGGCGCTGACCGCCGATGACTGGGCACCGGTCGCCTCGATCCCGGACGACGTGGCGATGCTCGGCGTTGCCGACGGGGCCATCATCAGCGCCCGGTACGCACGCAACGGGGACGCGTTGCAGATGTCGCTGTGGCAGTCCGTTGTGACCGCAGAAGAACCGACCGCGCTCCCCCCTCCACCCGTCGCGGTGCAGTTCGCGCAGGTCGTCGACACGCCCGACGGCTTCGTGGTCCTGGGCTCGACCGTCGTGGGCGGCACGGGGAGTGCGATCGACCCGTTCGAGTACGAGGGGGTGGGGCTGCACTGGGCCCGGGATGGGTGGGTGGTGCTGGACCTGCCGGCGACGGACCTCCTGGGGGCAGCTGCGGTGTGGGTCCCGGCCTTCCCCGGCGCGGCCCCGGATCCCGGCCCCGAAGGCTGGCTGATGATCATCGGCGGCCAGCACGTCGGCCCCGAGGTCCCCGCGACAGGCCACGACCTGGCGACAGGGGTCACGGTCGACCTCGTCCTGCCCCGGATCGAGCAGCCCCGCGACGACCGCTGTTGCTGGTGGACCGCCGAGTGGGACGGACAGGACACCGTGTGGGTGCTCGGCGGCTACGCCGAGGCGGTCCAGATGGCCGTCGACCTGCCGACCGGACAGCTGCGTGTGGCCTCGCCGACCGCCGGACGCGTGCGTGCCGAGCTGGCCTGGGACGGGGAGGGGCTGCTGCTGCTCGGCGGCTTCGGCCTCTCGGGCCCGGTGGACGTCGTCGAACGCTGGACACCCGCGACCCGTTGATTCACTTGAACGGAACGCCAGCGTCGTGATTCGCCTGTTCCACGGCGGACCACGCCTGCCCATCAGCTGCCAACCGCGTTCGTGATGCTGGCCGTGCGGCGAGACTCCCTCGCTACGCTGGATCGGATGGGAGACGATCCCGCCGTCTCGTCCGACGCCGACCTCCGTCGACTGCTCGACGTTCGGACGATCCACCTCCAGCCGGGCGTGGAGGCGATGCCGACCGGCCGACAGATCCTTGCCCGCTTCCCAGATGCGGAGCGGATCGAGGTGGACCGACACCAGCTCATTCCCGGGCTGCACGGCAACGAGGGAAACGCCGAACGGTGGATGGCGGTCAAGCGGCACTCGCTCGTCCTCGGTGTCCTGGCCTCGCCGAGGGTGCGGCCCAACGGCCGGTCGGCGGACTTCATCGCCCCGTCCCTTGCCAACGGCTGCGCGATGGCGTGCGCCTACTGCTACGTGCCGCGTCGCAAGGGCTACGCCAACCCGATCACCGTGTACTGCAACACCGAACGCATCCTGTCCACGCTCAGCCGACATGCTGACCGGCAGGGTCCAAAGGCCACTCCCAACCAGTGCGACCCGGACCGCTGGGTGTACGACCTGGGCGAGAACAGCGACGCCTCGGTGGACGCCCTGCTGTCCGACGCCACTCGGCAGGCCGTGGAGATGTTGCGCGATCACCCCCACGCCAAGGCCAGCTTCGCGACCAAGTACGTCAACCGCGACCTGCTCGCCTGGGACCCACGGCAGCAACGCATCCGGTTCTCGCTGATGCCGGCACGCATGGCCGGCCTGCTGGACCTGCGAACCAGCCCGATCGCCGAGCGCATCGCGGCGGTCAACGACTTCGTCGACGCCGGGTGGGAGGTGCACCTCAACTTCTCGCCAGTCGTGCTCCACGAGGGCTGGCGGCAGGAATGGGTGCCGTTGCTGACCGAGCTGGCTGACGTGCTGTCCCCCGCCGCCCGGGCGCAGCTGGCCGCCGAGGTCATCATGCTGACCCACAACGCGGAGCTCCACGAGGTCAACACACGCTGGCATCCCCGAGCCGAGGAGGTGTTGTGGCGGCCCGACATCCAGGAGGAGAAGCAGTCCCGGAGTGGCCAGGTCAACGTGCGATACCGCACCGGCTGGAAGGGGCAGTGGGTACGGCAGTTCCGCGACCTCGTGGACCGCCACCTGCCCGGCTGCCGCATCCGCTACGCCTTCTGAAGCCGAGCCCGGCCCGGCGGTCCACCTCCCAGCAGCTCAGCTCGGGGGCCAGCCGTCCGATCAGAGATGTGCGAACCACCCAAGGACGGGTGGTGCGAACCCACTCACGGAGGAGGCGGGAATGCGCATCAACAACAACGTGATGAGCGCCAACGCACACAGGAACCTTTCACGAACACAGAACTCGTTGGGGAAGAACCTCGAGAAGCTGTCGTCGGGGCTGCGGATCAACCGGGCCGGCGACGACGCCGCGGGGTTGGTGATCAGCGAGTCCCTGCGCAGCCAGGTCGGGGGCCTCGCGGTCGCAAGCCGCAACATCCAGGACGGCATCTCCCTCGTGCAGACCGCCGAAGGGGCGCTCAACGAGATGCACGGCATGCTCCAGCGCATGCGCGACCTCGCGGTGCAGGCAAGCAACACCGGTGCCAACGGCGGGTCGGGCGGAGCCTCGGTGGCGGCTGCCCAGGCCGAGGTCGACCAGCTGCACGACGCGATCCAGCAGATCAACGCCACCACGAAGTTCAACGGCGCCGACGTCCTCGACGCGGGGACGTTCACCTTTCAGGTCGGCGCAAACGGCGGCGAGACGCTCAGCGTGTCCGTCTCCACGTTCATGGACGTCAACTTCCTCGGGATCGGCGCCAACGAGCTGATCTCCGACCTCAAGTCCGGCGGAGTCGCCGACTTCGACTCCTCCGCGACCGCTGCGAGCGATGCGATCGCGATCGTCGATGCGGCCATCGCGCAGGTCTCGGCGCAGCGGGCCACGTTCGGTGCCACCCAGAACCGGCTGGAGCACACGCTCAACAACCTGCAGGTGGCCAGCGAGAACCTGTCGGCGTCGGAGTCCCGCATCAGGGACGTCGACATGGCCGCGGAGATGACGAGCTTCACCCGCAACCAGATCCTGTCCCAGGCCGGCACCGCCATGCTGTCGCAGGCCAACGCCGTCCCGCAGGGCGTGCTCTCGCTCCTCGGATAGGCCAACGGGTAGGCCCGGGCAGGCCTCGATCAGGCCTGCCCGACCACGTCACATGCTGCTCAGCTGGATCAGGTTGCCGCAGGTGTCGTCCAGGACCGCGGTGACCACCGGGCCCATGGTGGTCGGGGGTTGGGTGAAGGTGACGCCAGCACTGACGAGCCGTTCGTGCTCGGCCGCGACGTCGTCCACGGCGAAGGAGGCCAGCGGGATGCCGTCGCCGGTCACGCCGTCCCGGTAGGGCCCCACCGCAGGGTGGGAGGCCGGCTCGAGCAGAAGCTCGACGCCTTCCTGCCCCGGGGCTCCGACGGTCAGCCAGCGGTCGCCGTTGCCCAGCGGGATGTCCGTGCGCGGCTCGAACCCCAGGACGTCGGTGTAGAAGCGCAGGGCCTTCTCCTGATCGTCGACGAAAACGCTCGTCAGGTGGATGCGGATGGTCATTCGGGGACTCCTTCGGCGCCTAGCCATCGGGACATGGCGCGGCGGAGGGGTGCCGGCTCGATGGCGTGGAACTTGTATCGACCCTCCCTGCGGGAGCGGACCAACCCGGCCTCCTCCAGGACGGCAAGGTGCTGGGAGATGGCCTGGCGGGTCAGCTCGATGCCGTGGTCAGCAGCGAGACGGCCGCAGATCTCGAACAGCGTCTGCTCGTCGCGAACGGCCAGCACGTCGAGGATCGTCCTCCGTGCCGGTGCGCCGAGTGCGTCGAAGACGTCGTCCATCTGCTGCACAATAGGCAAGTACGAACTTGCATGCAAGTTCTGACTTGCCTTCGAGGAGGTGCGAGGCCCGTCCTAGACTCGGCCGCCATGCCCAGCGATCCGCCGCCCGACGATGCCGACGACCTCGCGGCCCGCGCCAGGAAGGCGAAGGTCGACACGATGCAGCGCCACGTGCTGGTGTGCACCGCGGCGGACTGCTCGCCGGACGGCACCGTCGCCAGGGCACTGTCGCATGGGGTCGCCCTCGCCGGGGCCCGCGACCGCGTCGGGGTCGTGGAGACCAAGTGCCTGTCGATCTGCCGGGGCGACGGCGCGACGGTCGTCGTGTACCCGGAGGGGACCTGGTACGCCGGTGTCGACGAAGCCCTGGCCGAGCGCATCGTCGCCGACCACCTCGTCGGTGGACACCAGGTCGACGACGCCGCCTTCCTCACCAACCCGCTGACGCCGGAGTAGCCCCACAGGGTGTGGGCCCGTGGGTGGCCGACAAGCCCGGGACCTTCGACGGGACGGTCCCGGGACCTCCGGCACGTCCGGCCATGCCCATCGAGACCTACGGTCGTCCTCGGTTCGACCTCCGAAGGGACACGGCGATGGGCAAGCTCCTCGTACTCGGTGCGGGCACGGCCGGCACGATGGTGGCCAACAAGCTGCGCCAGCAGCTCCCGGCCGACTGGACCATCACGATCGTCGACCAGGACGACACGCACCACTACCAGCCCGGCTACCTCCTGCTGCCCTTCGGCACGTACACGCCGACGCAGATCGTGCGCCGCCGCTCGCGGTTCATCGGCGACGGCATCGACCTGCGGTTCGGCACCGTCGACCGCGTCGACACCGAACGCTCCGTCGTGGAGATGCGGGGCGGCGAGACGCTGCCCTACGACCAGCTGGTCATCGCCACCGGTGCGGGCATCCACCCCGAGGAGACCCCCGGGATGATGGAGGAGGAGTGGCAGCGGTCGATCTTCGACTTCTACTCCCTCGAGGGTGCGACAGCCCTGCGTGATGCCCTGAAGGCCTTCACCGGCGGACGACTCGTCGTCCACATCACCGAGATGCCGATCAAGTGCCCGGTGGCCCCCCTGGAGTTCGCCTTCCTCGCCGATGACCACTTCACCAAGCGTGGTATCCGCGACGCGGTCGACATCACCTACGTCACCCCCCTCGACGGCGCGTTCACCAAGCCGGTCGCCTCCACCCATCTCGGCGACATGCTGGGCGAACGCCACATCGACCTCGAGACCGACTTCATGGTCGAGCGGATCGACACCGACACTAAGGCGCTGGTCTCCTACGACGAGCGCGAGATCCCCTTCGACCTCCTGGTCACGGTGCCGCTGCACATGGGCGCGGCGTTCGTGAGCAGGAGCGGCCTGGGTGACGAGCTGCGCTTCGTCAAGGTCGACAAGCACACCCTGCAGGCCGTCGGGCACGACAACATCTTCGCGCTCGGCGACGCCTCCAACATCCCCGCCTCCAAGGCCGGGTCGGTCGCACACTTCGCCGCGGAGATCTTCACCGAGAACTTCCTGGACCACATCGCGGGTCGACCGATGGCGAAGTCCTTCGACGGGCACGCCAACTGCTTCGTGGAGTCCGGTGACCGCAAGGGCCTGCTGATCGACTTCAACTACGACACCCAGCCCCTGCCCGGCACCTACCCCCTGGCCGGCGTCGGCCCCTTCGCCCTGCTGAAGGAGAGCCGCCTGAACCACATCGGGAAGCTGGCCTTCCGATGGATCTACTGGCACGTGCTGCTGCCCGGTCGCCGCCTCCCCGTGCCGGCGCTCATGTCGATGCGCGGCAAGGTCGCCGCCCCCGAGACACCCCAGACCACCGGCGAGCCGTTCGCCCAGCCCCAGAAGGAGCGCACCCCGTGAGCACCGCAACGATCGTCGGCCGCGAGATCCACGTCAACGACGAGGGTTTCATGACCGACCACACCGAATGGACCGAGGACGTCGCTCGCGCGCTGGCCGCCAACATCGGCATCGAGCTGACCGACGCCCACTGGGATGTCCTGCGGTTCGTCCGGCAGGACTACGAAGCCGAGGGCGAGAGTCCCACGCTGCGCCGCGTCACCAACGTCGGCGGCGTGCCGACCAAGCAGCTCTTCACCCTGTTCCCCAAGAAGCCGGCCAAGAAGATGTCCTACATCGCCGGTGTCCCCAAGCCAGTCGGCTGCGTCTGAGGAGTGAGCACCGTGACAACCAGCGTTCTCCCCGTCCCGTCCTTCGACGACGTCGAGCAGGAGGGTCGCAAGCTCGTGATCATCTGCTCCAAGGGTTCCCTGGACATGGCCTACCCGGGCCTGGTGCTGGCCAACGCCGCGCTTGGCGAGGGCATCGAGACCCACCTGTTCTTCACGTTCTGGGGGTTCGACATGATCAACACCAAGACCATGGGACACCTGGCCTTCAACCCGGTCGGCAACCCGGCCACCCACATGCCGACCGCCATCATGGGCCTGCCCGGCATGCAGGCCTTCGCGACCCACATGATGAAGAAGCAGATCGAGGGCCTCGACCTGCCGACTGTGCCGGAGTTCATGGAGCTGATCACCGACGCCGGCGGCCACCTGTGGGCCTGCCGCATGTCGGCGGACATGATGCACCTCACCGAGGACGACCTGTACGACCGGGTCGAGGGCATCATCAGCGCCTCGGACTTCATGGAGATCTCCGAAGGCGCTCAGACGCTGTTCATCTGACGGCAGCCGATCAGTCCAGCACATCCGATGGGGTGGCCCCGAACGGGGTCACCCCTCGTCCGTTCGGCCGTCGATGAACTCTTGACACTGTCCAAGTTTGGACGCAGACTGTGGCCCGTGCTCAGCGACCCGACCGCGTCCCTCCGGACGCATGGACTCCAGGTCACTGCCCAACGCCTGGCGGTGCTCCGAGCGGTCGACTCCCGCCCGCACATCACCGCCCACGGGGTGGCAGAGGCCGTGCGGGACGAGATCGGGAGCATCTCTCGCCAGTCGGTGTACGACACCCTCTCGGTGCTCGTCGACAACGGCATGATCCGCCGCATCCAGCCGGCCGGGTCCGCCACACGGTACGAGGGCCGCGTCGGGGACAACCACCACCACCTCGTGTGTCGCCGCTGCGACCGCGTGGTCGACGTCGACTGCGCGGCCGGCGAGGCCCCCTGCCTGACTCCCGACGACGACAACGGCTTCGTGCTCGACGAAGCCGAGGTCGTCTACTGGGGGATCTGTGGCGACTGTCGAGACGCGGCGAGCTGAGCCGTTCGCAACCCCTTGCAGACAACGAGACACCGCAACACAACGGAGACGTCATGACGGACAGCAAGAAGAACAGCCCCGAGTGGGGCTCGCTCACCTCCGGTGAGTTCCAGTCCAACGAGAAGTGGTGGCCCAACGCGCTGAACCTGCGCATCCTCCACCAGCACCACCCGGACTCCACGCCCCTCGGCGTCGACTTCGACTACCGCGCGAACCTGGAGAACGTCGACATCGACGAGCTCACCAGGGACGTCGACGCGCTGATGACGGACTCCAAGTCGTGGTGGCCCGCCGACTGGGGCCACTACGGTCCCTTCTTCATCCGCATGTCATGGCACGCAGCCGGGACCTACCGTGTCTCCGACGGTCGTGGTGGCGGCGGCACCGGCGCGCAGCGCTACGCCCCCCTCAACTCCTGGCCCGACAACGGCAACCTCGACAAGGCCCGCCGCCTGCTGCTGCCGATCAAGCAGAAGTACGGCAAGGCCATCTCGTGGGCCGACCTGTTCGTCTTCGCCGGCAACCGGGCCCTGGAGACCATGGGCTTCCGCACCGCGGGCTTCGCCTTCGGGCGCGAGGACATCTGGGCGCCCGAGGACGACATCTACTGGGGTCCCGAGAACGAGTGGCTCTCGGCCAAGGACGACCGCTACACCGGCAGCTTCGAGGATGGCAACCGCCTGCTCGACAACCCGCTGGCCGCGGTCCAGATGGGCCTGATCTACGTCAACCCCGAGGGTCCCAACGGGCTGCCGGACGCAGCGAAGTCCGCGCAGGACATCCGTGAGACGTTCGGCCGCATGGCCATGAACGACGAGGAGACCGTCGCCCTGGTCGTCGGTGGCCACACCTTCGGCAAGATGCACGGTGCGGTGAGCCCCGACTTCCACGGCCCCGAGCCGGAGGCCGGCGGACTTGCCGACCAGGGCTTCGGCTGGGCCAACTCCCACGAGACCGGGTTCGGCGAGTACACGCTGACCTCCGGCCTCGAGGGTGCCTGGACCCCCACACCCATCAAGTGGGACAACAGCTACCTCGAGACCCTCTTCAGCCACGAGTGGGAGCTCGTGGAGTCCCCTGCTGGCGCCAAGCAGTGGGAGCCGAAGTCGGTGCGCGAGGGCTTCATGGTCCCCGACGCCCACGTCGAGGGCCGCGAGAACAAGCCGGTCATGTCCACCGCCGACATGGCGATGCTGGCCGACCCCGCGTACCTGGAGATCGCCACCCGCTTCCGCGAGAACCCCGACCAGCTTGCCACCGCATTCGCCAAGGCCTGGTTCAAGCTGCTCCACCGCGACATGGGCCCGGCCATCCGCTACAAGGGCCCGCAGGTGCCCGAGACGACCTTCGTCTGGCAGGACAACGTCCCCGCCCACGAGGGGCCGATGATCGGTGACGCCGAGATCGCGGAGCTGAAGTCCACCATCCTCGACAGCGGACTGACCACGGCGCAGCTGGTGAAGACGGCCTGGGCGTCGGCGTCGACCTACCGCACGACCGACTTCCGCGGTGGGGCCAACGGTGCCCGTATCCGCCTGGAGCCGATGGCCGGCTGGGACGCCAACGTGGCCTCCGGCGTGAACGCCGTCATCGCGAAGCTGGAGGAGATCCAGCAGGCCTTCAACGCCAAGGGTGGCCCGCAGGTCTCCCTCGCCGACCTGATCGTCCTCGGTGGCAGCGCGGCCGTCGAGGCCGCAGCCAGGGCTGCAGGCCACGACTTCACCGTGCCGTTCACGCCCGGTCGCACCGACGCCGACCAGGAGTCCACCGACATCGAGTCCTTCCAGTGGCTCGAGCCGAAGGCCGACGGCTTCCGCAACTACCAGCAGAAGCAGGGCGGCATCCCCAGCGAGCACCTGCTGATCGACAAGGCGTTCATGCTGAACCTGACCGCCCCCGAGATGACCGCCCTGGTCGGCGGCATGCGCGTCCTCGGCGCGAACGTGGGCGACGAGGGCTACGGCGTCCTCACCGACCGTCCGGGCCAGCTGACCAACGACTTCTTCGTGAACCTGGTCGACATGGGGACCAAGTGGCACTCCATCGGCGAGGCCGAGGACGTCTTCGAGGGCGTCGACCGCGAGACCGGCGAGCCGAAGTGGAAGGCCACCCGCGTGGACCTCGTCTTCGGTGCCAACAGCCAGCTGCGTGCCCTTGCCGAGGAGTACGCCGCCGCCGGTGGCGACGAGCTCATGCTCGAGGCCTTCGTCCGCGGCTGGGTCAAGGTCATGGAGAACGACCGGTTCGACCTGCGCTGATCGGGACCACCCGACAGCCGACCGGCTGATCACACACACCCTGGTGGGGCGTCGCTGCGGCGGCGCCCCACCAGCGGTTTTCGGTCATCGACCCGTGTACACGGGAATCACGTTCCGTTACTCTCGGTGGGGATGCGTCTCCTGGTCCTGCTGCTGGCGAGTGCCCTCGCCGTCGTGCAGGGCGTGGGTGTCCTGGGGCGTCACGACCACTCACCCTGGGTCGGGGACGGCGGGGCGCATGCGCATGCCTTCGTCGCGGACGGTCACGACCACATGGGTCACGCCGACGACGCGCAGGCGAGCGAGACCACACATCCGTCTGCTGAGGACGGCACGACCGCCGCCCGTGCGGTCGGGGCGGGCGTCCTGCTCGCGGCCTCGATGGCCCTGCTCGGCGCCGTTGGACTCCGCCCGGAGCTGGATGACCGTCTCCAGGGCCGTCGCAGGCCACGCCATCGGGTTCCACGGCAGCGCCTCGCGGTGCTGTCGATCCTTCGCGTCTAGAGGCACGTCGAGCACTGCCGTCGGGTCCTTCGCATCGCACCGAGCAGGGACCACGACTGCGGCAGCCCGACGCGGCTGCCCATCTGCTGGCGACCTGCCCGACCGGTCCTGACGACCGTGCGGTCGCCGCGTCCTGCCTCTCGACGAAGGACCACATCGACATGTCATCCACCCGCCCGTTCCCGGCCGGGAGGGTCCGCTGATGGACCCCCGGCAGCTCGCGATCGTCGATCGACTGCGGAGGACCCCGCTCTGGGGGCCGATCAGGCGCGTGGCGCGAACCGCCATGCAGCTGATCGCCCGTGTGGGCCTGCGGCAGTCGGAGGAGCAGCTCCAGCACGACGCGCAGGCCTACTGGACCCGGGACGCGCTCCACGCACCGAACATGTTCCACTGGCGGGGGCCCGAGGGGATACCCGACGACGCCTACGACCGCATGGGGGCCCGCAACGTCGAACGGTTCCGTCGCTTCGCGGCAGCGCTGGACTTCCCGACCACCGACCTGCGGATCCTGGAATGGGGGTGCGGGGGTGGGGCCCTGCTCCGCGCCTTCGCGCCCCATGCCAATCAGCTGGTCGGCGTCGACATCAGCCCGGAGTCGCTGGACCGCAGCGTCACCGAGCTGGCCGGCACGGGAGTGCCCTTCGAGCCGATCCTCGTCACGGTCGAGGATCCCGAGGCGGCGCGGGACCGACTCGACACGCCCGTCGACCTGTTCGTCTGCATCAACGTGATGGAGCTGCTGCCCAGCAACGCCTACGGGCTGCGCATGCTGCGGCTGGCGCACGATGTCCTGCGCCCCGGTGGCATGGCGTTCGTCCAGATCCGCTACACCACCGACGACACCGCCTCGCGGCCCAAACGGGCCTTCTACAGGGCGAACACCGCCTTCATGGCCGCCTACCCCCTCGACGAGTTCTGGGAGACCTGCCAGCGCCTCGACCTGATCCCACAGCTCCTGACCATCGAGCCCCGGGAGGAGATCATCGGCGACCGCTACGCCTACTACGCGCTCCTCAAGCCGGAAGGCGGCACGGGTCCGCAGGACTGAGGAGCCCGGCTCAGACGATGCGGCGGGGGTCGTCGGTCACGATCATCGCGACCCCCGACCGTCGCAGGCGCTGGGCGACGAGGCGGTTGTTGACCGTCCACGTCCGGACGACGAACCCCGCCTCCTGCAGGCGACGGCACGAGCTGGACGACACCAGCGAGGAGTAGTGGGGGTGGACCGCCGACACCCCGAGCGCGGTTCCCTCGTCGATGATGCGCTGGGTCGTGGTGCCCGGTGACGTCAGCAGGGCAGCCGTGTGACCGAAGCGGCTGGACGCCTCGGCGAACCGGCCGACGGTTCCCGCGTCGAACGACGACACCGCGATGACGTCGTCGGCTCGCCCTCGGGACGCACGGTCCTCCAGCAGGTCGGCCAGGACCTCGGCAGCGGCACGTCGGGGGTCGAAGGAGCGTTCGCGCGGGTCGTTCTTGATCTCGACGTTGAGGGCCAGCCGACCCTCCGCCAGGTCCAGCACCTCCTCCAGTCGCGGGACGCCCACTCCGGTGGTCAGCACGACGCGGTCCACGGCCTCGGCGTCGAGCTCGGTGACGAGCGCGGACGGTCCACCGTGGGCCGCCATGGACTCGTCGTGCACGCAGACCAGCACGCCGTCGGCGGTCAGGCGGACGTCGAACTCCACGCTGCCCAGGCCGTTGTCGATCGCCCAGGTGAACCCCTCGATGGAGTTCTCGGGTGCGACGGCCCGTGCGCCACGGTGTCCCATGACCCAGCTGGGGAACCCCACCTCGTCGAACGGTCCCGGGTCGGCTGTCACGTCGTGCATCCTCCCAAGCGTTGCACGAGGATCCCACACGACGGCGCCGGCCAGCCGTCCTCCCGGCGGCGAGGGCAGCGGAAGCCCTCGCCGGCGGGTGATCGAGGGTCGTGGTCAGCGGGTGAGGACGACCTTGAGCGCGCTGGTGTCGGCCGCCCGCTCGAACACGTCGTAGGCGGCCATGAACTCGTCCATCGCGAAATGGTGCGTGACGAACTTCCTGGCGTCGACCTGACCGGCCGCGAGCAACTTCAGCAACCGCGGCGTGGAGTAGGTGTCGACCAGTCCCGTGGTGATCGTGACGTTGCGGATCCACAGGTCCTCGAGGTGGAGGGTGGCGGGTGCGCCGTGCACCCCGACGTTGGCGACCCGACCGCCCGGCCGGATGAGCCTGGTGCACTGCTCGAAGGTTGCGGGCACGCCGACCGCCTCGATGGCGACATCGGCGCCCAGGCCGTCGGTGAGCGTCTGCACCTCCGCGACCGCGTCGTGGGTCGAGGGGTTGATGGTGACAGTGGCGCCGAACTGCTTCGCCGCCTCCAGCCGCGAGTCGGCAAGGTCGATCGCCACGATGTGGGCAGGGGAGTAGAACTGGGCGGTCAGCATGGCCGCCAGTCCGATGGGTCCGGCGCCGACCACGGCGACGACGTCGCCGGGCTGCACCGCACCGTTGAGCACGCCGACCTCGAATCCGGTCGGCAGGATGTCAGCAAGCATCAACGCGGCCTCGGTGTCCACACCATCGGGAAGGTGGTACAGGGAGGTGTCGGCGAACGGCACCCGGACCTTCTCCGCTTGTGTGCCGTCGATGAGGTGCCCGAGGATCCAGCCCCCACCGTTCAGGCACTGCCCGTAGGCGCCGTCGCGACAGAAGCGGCAGCGTCCGCAGGAGGAGATGCACGACACGAGCACCCGGTCGCTCGCGGCCACGCCCGTCACGGCGGCGCCCACCTGCTCGACGGTGCCCACGGCCTCGTGGCCGAGGACCCGTCCGTCGGTGACAGCGGGGACGTCGCCCTTCAGGATGTGCAGGTCGGTACCGCAGATCGTGACGGCGTCGACGCGCACGATGGCGTCGGTTGGATCGATGAGGGTCGGGTCGGGAACGTCCTCCCATGCCTTGTTCCCGGCACCGTGGAACACAACTGCCTTCATCACAGCTCCTTCGCCAGCGGGATCAGCGAGGACGGCTTGTCCATGTCCGCCAGCCCTCGAACACTGCGCGTCCGCAGGCTCCAGCAGAAGGGTCCAACGTCACGGTCCGGGCGGCCGATCGTCCCGGTCCCGGCGGTCCGGGCCGCTGTGCGATGGGCGGGCCCGGCGACGCTGGTCGCATCAGGCCTCGCGTGCCGCCACCCTGCGGACGGCGAACGCGATCAACGCCCCGCCGGCCACCACGGCCGTCGCCGCGGCGGGAACGGGGCCGTCGAGGGGCGCCCCGGCGACCATGCTGTCGAGGGCACCGACCAGCTCGGAGGGGACCCATCGTTCCACAGTCGGGAGGAGTGCGATGATCGGCAGCACGGCCAGGACGCCCACGCCCACCAGCACCGTCGCGACCGTGGAGCGACCGAGGGCTGCCAGGGCTGCGAGGAGCGCGACGACGAACGCAAGGTAGACCGCGCCGTAGGTGGTGCCCACGATCACGGCAGCGGGCGACACCTCGCCGAGCAGGACCACGGTCTCGTACCACGCGGCCAGCGCGCCGATGATCCACGCTGCCACCGACACGATGGACACGACGACGACACGGGGCACGACGAGGTCGGCGGCGGACCGGACACGGGTGCGAAGGAACATGCCCATCTCGGGGGGCTGGTCGACGGCCAACGAGCTTGCCGAGACCACCACCACGGCCAGGACCCCGAGCTGCGACACGTTGGACACGTACTGGGTGAAGCCACCCGCTGGCGTCGGGTCGGGGAGGACGACCTCGATGCCGCCGAGACCGGCGATGATCTCCGCGAGGTAGCGCTCGGTGACGGGCCCCAGGAGGCCGAACAGCGCGTGGACGGCGACGGGGGCGATCCAGCGCCGGGTCCTGGCCATCCGCAGCCACTCGAGCCGCCAGAGCGTCATGGGGCGCGCGGACCGTCGCCCGGGTGCTGGTCGATCGGTCATCGGGTCAGCTCCAGGAACACGTCCTCGAGGGTGACGTCGGCCGGGGCCATGGCGACGATCGGCACGCCTGCGTCCGCCAGCACCGCCGGAAGCGACCGCCTCACCGTGACGAGGTCGTCGCTCGTGACCGTGACGGTTGTCCCGTCGGCGACGGCATGCAGGACCCACGGCTGCTGCTCGAGACGGTCGCTGACGATCAGCGCGTCCGCAGGGTTCTCAAGCGTCACCTGCGTCGCGGAGGCCGCCCGGCCGGCGAGGAGGTCGACGATGGGTCCCTGGGCGATCAAGCGACCGCGGCTCAGGATGCCGATGTGGGTGCAGATCTCCTGTACGTCGCCCAGGACGTGGCTGGAGAACACCACGGTCGCGGTGCCGCGCATGCTCGTGATCAGGTCGAGCACCTCGCGCCTGCCGACGGGGTCGAGGGCGGAGGACGGCTCGTCGAGGAGGACGATCTCCGGGGAGCCGACCAGGGTGGCGGCGATGCCCAGCCGCTGGAGCATCCCCCGCGAGAAGCCGCCGTTGCGGCGGTGCGCTGCGCTCGCGAGGCCGGCGACCTCGAGCGTGTCCATCACCCGGTCCACGGGCAGGTGCGGCGCAGTGAGGGTTCGAGCCAGGTCGACCACCTCGAACGCGGTCAACCAGCGATCCCACCGCGGCGTGTCCGGCAGGAAGGCGATGCGCTGGCGCGCCACCTCCATCGTGATCGTTCCGGAGCTCGGCCGACGAAGGCCGGCGAGGATGCCCAGCAACGTCGACTTCCCCGCCCCGTTGGGTCCGACCAGGCCATAGGTGGTCCCTGTGGGTATGGCCAGGTCGACGTCGACCAGCGCGGCCGTCGGGCCGTAGTCCTTGGCCAGGCCACGGGTCGACACGGCCAGGCCCTCGGTGCTCACTCGTCGGCCCTGCCGACGGTCAGCCAGAGGATCCCACCCAGGGGCACGGAGGCCACGATCACGAGCGCCCATGCCCACCGGGGCATGTGCTGCACCTCGGAGCGCGAGAGGTCCCACTCGCAGAAGGCGATCCACGCGATCGCAGCGACGACGACCGGGACGAGTGCGGCGATTGGCATGGGTCCTCCACGATCTGGACTGGGGGTGCGCAATCTACCGTCGCGGTGCCGCCGCAAGCGCGGCCGCCCTCAGCGCAGGACGGGGATGTTCACGTACGACGCATGGGCGGTGTCGTGCAGGATCTCCACCGTCCCGCCCAGGCTGTTGCCCAGCATCGGGAGCGGTGACATCGCGTGCGGCACGTCGGACGGGCCGACGCTGATCCGCAGCGCGTGCCCCGCCTTGATGACGGCGTTGGTGGGGAACACCTCGACGTTGACCGGGATGGCCTCACCGGCGGGCACGGGCATCTGCGCCGCTCGGGTGAAGTCGTGGTACGGCATCATCATGTGCCCGTCGACGACGCGGGTGCGGTCGACGTTCAGCCGGCGGTGCGACGCCGCCATCAGCCCGGTGGACAGCTCCGTGGAGGTGCCGTCGGGGGCGACGTCCTGGACACGCACGACGACGACGGCGTCCTCGCGGTCGGTCCGGATCCACATCCGCGCGCCGATCGGTCCGTCCAGCCGCAGGTCCTCCTCCAGGGGCTCGGTGGTGTAGACGACCTCCAGCTCGTTGTTCAGCCGGTTGTCGGTGGTACACGGCGAGTCCTCCGTCACGCCGATGAGCCACTGGGTGGTCGACCCGGTGCAGGCTCCCGAGATCGGCATCATCCGGTAGCTGTCGGCCGGTTCGTCGGTGTCGGGCGCGTCGGTGGACAGGCCACCCTCGCCACGGAGGTAGAAGCGCTCGGGCGCCATCGCCGGGTTGGGCCAGTCCGCCTGCGGTGCGAAGACCTCCGCGCCGCGGACCCACTGGGTCACCGCCGGGATGCGGTTGATGTGGGTGTTGTCGCCCTTGAGGTAGTTGTCGAACCAGCGCAACGCGATCGTGTCGAGGGTGACCGGCAGCTCCGCGGTCGGCAGGCCCTCGCCGAAGTCGCCATGTGTCCAGTCACCCATCAGCAGCTTGGTGTCGTGCGGCAGCCCCTCGGCCAGCGCTTCGTAGACCAACGGCTCGCCCCGCTGGAAGATGTCGCGCAGCCCGCCGACGACGAACGCCGGGACCTCGACCCGATCGATGACCTCGATGGGGGAACGCAGCCGGTGGAACGGGCCGTCGTAGGCGTTGTCGCCGCCGGTCACGCTGTCCACGACCGTGCGCCCCTGGAACGCCGGCACGTTGCCGACGTGGCTGCCGACGGCGCCGGCGGCCCCGAGGGGATCCCGTGCGGTGTAGGTCGGCGGCTGCGCGCCGGTCCCGGTCACCAACCCCAGCCACAGCGGGATGAACGCGGTGTTGACCTGGCCGCCGGCCATGACGATGTCGCGGTAGGTGTCCGCCGACGGGACGATCGGGAAGATCGCCCGCAACGACGGTGGCTGCAGGGCGGCGGTGAACAGCTGGTTGATCGCCAGGTAGGAGGCACCCCACAGGCCGACGTTGCCGTCGGACCACTCCTGGGCCGCAGCCCACTCCACCAGCTCGTACCCGTCGCGCTGCTCGGACTCGCCGAAGGAGTCCCACTGGCCCTCCGACCCCCCTGTGCCACGCACGTCGACGACGACGTGCACGTAGCCACGCTCGACGAAGTAGTGGTTGGCTCCGCCGAGCCCGACCCCGCCCTTGGAGTAGGGCGTCTGGGTGAGGATCACGGGGAACCGGCCCGGCGCGTCCGGACGGTGCACGTCGGCGCGAAGGCGGATGCCGTCCCGCATCGTGACCGGGATGTCGGTCTCGCTGACCACCCCGTACTCGGCATCGCGGTCGTAGGCCTCCCAGGCCACGACCTCCTCCGCGGACAGGGCTGCCGGCAGCAGGCCCAGGACGAGCAGGACGGACAGGACGCTGACCAACGTTCGACGGCTCATGTCACGGGAGTTCGACATGACCGCGGTCAGTTCCTGCTGGCCCCCGGGGAGGTGCCGAGGACCACTCGGGGACGACGATGCGAGGTGTAGGGGAACCCCTGATTCGGGCGGCGGCGGCGGGGCCTACCGTGCCATGCAGATCCGTCCGACCGGACGGGCCCGCTCGAGGGGAGCAGTCTCGTGTCACAGTCGCCTTCCGCCCGCCCGCCCGGATTCGTCGCCCTGCTGATGCTGGTCGCCACTGCGACCCTCGGCGTCGGTTTCGCTGGTGCACAGGCGCCGCCGCCCACGGACCTGGTGCCGTCGGTCGTGTTCCTGGTCGCCGCCGACAGCGTCGCGGACGCCCTGCCTGCAAGCGCCGTTGCCGGGACGCTCGGGGCGCCGCTGCTGCTGACGCCCGCGGACGCACTGGGCGAGGCGGCCGCGCTGGTCCTGGCCAAGCGCGAGCCGGACCTGGTCGTCCTGGTCGGTGGCCCCGCCGTGCTCGGCCAGCAGGTCGAGGACGACGTGATGGCCATGGGCCTGGCCACCCGACGCATCGCCGGGACCGACCGGACCAGGACGGCCGAGGAGCTGGCCCGGTTCGCCGCGGACCTCGGCTACGGACGTCCCGTCCTCAGCGCCGCGGCGGTCACGACCGACACGGTCCCGGGGCTGGACGCCGATACCGTGGACGGGCTCGACGCCGATGAGCTTCGTGGACGGACCGGCCCGAGGGGAGCTGCGGGGGCGCCGGGCGCACCCGGCCCCAGGGGTGCTCCCGGGCCGGCCGGCCCGACGGGCGTCGCAGGCCCAGTCGGGCCCGCTGGCAGCCGCGGTGCGACCGGGGACGTTGGCCCCGTGGGACCTGCTGGCCCCGCGGGGGCCGACGGGCCAGCCGGTCCGATCGGTCCGACGGGTCCTGTCGGTCCTGCTGGCCCTGCAGGCCCTGCAGGGGCGATGGGCTCCACGGGTCCTGCTGGTCCTGCTGGCCCCGCCGGCGTCTCGCGGGTCAGGTTCGTCCCGTTCGACGTCGGCAACATCCCCAACGCCATGACGACCGTGGCCACCACCAGCCTGCCCGCCGGGAACTTCGTCGTGTCGGTGGCGGCACAGGCGACGGCCGATACCGAGGACAGCGCGCTGGGCGGACTTCTCGAGTGTCGACTCGTCCAGGGGACCAGCTTCATGGCAGCGCTCTCCTCGAGCTTCCACGCCGGGTCGTTCATCGCCACGACCTCGGTGACCTTCGCCGGCGGAACGGTCATTCCGCCGGCTGGTGGGTCGGTCAGCGCGCAGTGCCGGGTGGCTGCTGACTCGGTGGGTGCGGTGGCCGGGATGGTGACCGTCTTCGAGGTCGGCGGCTTCTTCTGAGCCGCGGAAGGAGCACACGACCGATGGCACGCACACCAATGGCAACTTCCCACTGCCCGGCCCCGACCCCCGGCCCGGTGCGCCTGCACCGGACGGCCGTCCTCGTGGTCCTCGCCCTCCTCCTCGGGCTGCTGCAGCCTGCCGGTGCCCAGGACGTCGCCACGCCCGGCCCGGCCCTCCCGACCGAGCGCCTGCAGGGTGACAGCCGGTTCGGCACCGCGGCCGCCGTCGCCCGGTCGGTGTTCGATCGGGCCGACACCGTCTACGTCGCCCCCGGCGGGACGTTCGCCTTCGCCCTCGCCGGTGGACCCCGCGCGCACCGTGCCGCCGCACCGATCCTCCTGACCGACGGTGGCACCGTGCCGGACGACACGGTCCAGGAGCTGCAGCGGCTGCGCCCCACCGAGATCGTCGTGCTCGGCGGCGTCGACGTCGTCCCCGAAGCCGCAGCGGCGACCCTGGCGAGCTTCGGGCCAGTCCGTCGCATCGCCGGCGACAACGTGGTCGACACCGTCGCACGCATCGCCCTGGACGGCTGGCCCGAAGGTGCCGACACGGTGTACCTGGCAACCGCCCGGGACTTCCCCGATGCCCTTGCGGGCGGGGTCGCCGCGGCCATGGACGACGCCCCGATCCTGCTGACCCAGCGCGACCACCTGCCGCCCGAGACCGCGGCAGCCCTCCGACAGCTCGACCCGTCCCACGTGCGGCTCCTCGGCGGCATCGCGGCCATCAGCGACGGCGTCACCCTGCAGGTCGACGAGGTCACGGATGCGGTGCTCGGGCGCCTCGGCGGTGCGACGCGCATCGATACCGCCGTCGAGGTCAGCGCCACGGCCAACCCGTCCGGACTGGACGTCGACGACGTCTGGATCGCGACCGCGGAGAACTTCCCGGACGCCATGGCGGCCACCCCGGCGGTCGTCGCCGCCGGCGGTGCGCTGCTGCTGACCAGCCGCGACTGCGTGCCCTACGTGGTCCGCGACGAGATCGCCCGGCTGTCGCCCGACCGGATCACCGTCCTCGGCGGCGTGGCCGCCGTGTCGGAGGCGGCAGCGGCGCAGGATGTCTGCGAGACGCTTCCACCGCCGCCCACCTTCGAGGTACGACCAGCCGAGCCGGTCGCCATGGAGCCCGAGATCGACGACCTCGGCCCCCGCCCGGTCGCGGAGATCCTGGACGACGAGGGTGCCTCGACCCGTGTGGTCGAGGACGAGCTGGTGGTGTCCGCACGCGACGAGGAGACCTTCGGCACGTGGCTGCAGGACGTCGACGGGCAGGTGCTGCAGTCCATACCGGGCTCGGACATCATCCCGCCGACGTGGGTCGTTCGAGTGCCACCCTCCGGCAGCTCGTTCTCCCGCGCGGACGCCCAGCGGCTCGGTGCGGACCTGCAGCTGATCAACGGCATCGCCACGGGACATCACATCGTCACGAGCGACACCGCCCTGTCCACCGTGGCGACCGCGGTGGCAGCCGTCCGGGATGGCATGACGGTGGGACTCAACGTCGTCGCGGAGCCCGACGAGCTCATCGACGGCGAGGTGGAGGAGTCGCCCAACATCGACGGGGTGGTGGAGTTCGCCAACCCGTTCACCTGGCCACAGTTCGCGCGTGACGGCCTGCCGGGGACAGGGACGGCCGAGGCCTGGCGCCTGCTCGTGGCCAACGGTCGGGCGGACGTCGAGGTCACCATCGGCATCGTGGATTCGGGGTTTGCGGAGGACAACGGGGACTACCCCGAGGGCACCCTCGGGAGGGACGGCATCCGCAACACGACCCCGTGCGGTGGTCGGCCGTGTCCGTGGCACGGCACCAACGTCTCGGTCGCGGCCGCTGGCCAGATCGACAACCGGTTCGGGTCGGTGGGTGCAGCCGGTCCGGTCGGCCGGATCCGCCAGTACGGGCTGCTGGGGACCACCATCGGATCGATGATCGCGGCGCTGGCCACGATGGCCGGGGAGGGGGTGCCGGAGGTGATCAACACGAGCTTCGGGGCGACCGTGCCTGCCGCGCTCACGCCCATGGTGCGTCCCCTCGAGGACGTGACCCGGGGGCTGCAGATCCTCGGCGATGCCGTCATCGTGGCGTCGGCCGGCAACGACGGGCTGGACCTCAACCGGACCGACTGCCTCCCCTTCGGCGTGTGCTGGGAACGATCGGGTACCTACCCCTGCGAGCTGGATGGCGTCTACTGCGTCGGCGGCCTGGCCACCGGTACCCGGGACAGGGCTCCGGGCTCGAACTTCGGGTTCGAGGCCTGCGAGAACCCGGTCTGTGCGGTGAAGATGTTCGCACCGTTCACCGTGCTGGTCGGCGCGGATCCCGACAACACGGGCAACCCGTTGCGACCGGTGAACGGCACGAGCTTCTCCGCGCCGTACGTCGCGGGTGTCTTCGCCCTGATGCGGGCAGCCAACCCCCACCTGCACGCGCTGCAGCTGATCCACCTGCTGAACGTCACCGCCCACTCCTCACCCCACCCCCAGGTCGGTCGGGTCGTCAACGCCTACGGCGCGGTGCTGGAGGCGCTCGGACCCGACGCACGCACGGTGATCGGCGCCAACCGCACGCCGTCCCCCTTCCCCGTTGATCCGGTACCCGCAGCGGGATTCAGCAGCGCCCTCAGCACCGATCAGGGGACCCTGCGCGGCGACGGCACGACACCAGCGGCCACTCCAGCGGTGGGGTGGTTCGGCACGCTTCCCGGAACCGCCTACTGGTCCGACGCGCCGTGGGCCGGCACCCCCCTGATCGCCGGCGACGTGCTGGTGGTCCCGGCGGTCGACACCCGGGACGAGCGACGAACGGCCAACGAGATCTCCCTGTTCGGCATCGACCTCGGGACGGGTGGGATCCGCTGGTCCATCAGCGACATCGAAGGAACCTGCCCGCCGGTGGTCGACCGCGACGGACGCGTCTGGGCCATCCGCGGGTACGACCAGACGAACGTCCTGGAGTGGGAGTTCGTCCTGCTGCGCATCGACCCAGCGACCGGCCGGGCCAGCCGCACGTTCTCCACCCCTCGACACGCCACCGGAGGGGGGTTCGACGGGGCAGATCCCCTGCGTGACTGCGACGGCCATCCCCTTCGGCTCTCCCCGGACGGCACCCGGCTGCTGGTCTGGCAGGGAGAGGCCGTGGACTACGTCCGCTCCAGCTCCCTCAGGCTGCTCGACATCACCCTGCCGGACGTCGTCGAGACCACCACGATCCGCATGGAGCCAACCGTGCCGGGTGGTGCGGCGTCGGACTTCAACCGCGACAAGGCCTGGGTCGAGGACCTGCGGGTCGCCGCTGACCGACACACCGCCTACGTCATGCAGCGCGACGCCGGCAACGACCCCGACGACATCACCGACGACGAGTGGTGGGTGCATGCCATCGACCTCGTGGGACTGCCCAGAACGGCCGACCTCACCGATCCCGGCATCGTCGACCGATCGATTCGCCTTCCCGTCGGGGCCATCGACATCGGTGCCTGGGCCGTCGTCGGCAACGACATCGTCGTCTCGGGTGAGGAGACACTCTCGGGTCGCCACCGGTTCCCCACCGACGGTGGTCGCACGAGCGGACGCATGTTCCGTATCCACGACGACGGCATCACCCTGTCGGAGCAGGCGCGTCGGCTCAGCGAGGACGCCACCCCGACCGCGTCCGGGGCGTTGCGGGACCGTCCGATGACCATCGGGGTGTCATCCACCGGACAGCTGTACGGGCACACGAGCATCGCAGGGCTGCTGGGCATCGAGCCGACAGCCCTCGGGCAGCTGTGGCGCACGTCCGCGGGGAGCTTCGACGCGCCCGACTACGGCAGCCTCCTCGTCGATGCCGCCGGCAACGCCGTGGTCGCTGGACAGTTCGCCGAGGCGGTGGACTCGGTGACGCCAACGGGCACGACCCGCTGGTCGTTCCGGTTGCGCGGAGAGGGCTCGGTCCACGTCGGTGCCGACGGGAGCGTGATCGACTACTCCAGGGTCGACCGAGTCCGGCTCGTCGGCATCACCCCTGACGGCAGGACGGTGCTGACGGGCGTCACGCCACTCGGGCTGGCCGTGTTCGCGCTGGAGTAGTTCCTACTCCAGCGCCCAGTCCACGAACGCGGACTCGCTGCTCCCGGGCGCCGACAGGAAGGTGACCGCGGCAACGTCTGTTGCGGGGTCGACGAGGAACAGGGTGCAGTCCTCGAAGGACTCCCCTGGTGGGAGTTCACCATCCTTGACATCGATGCAGGGCCCCTCCGGCGTTGTCTGCCCGCCGGAGAAGTCGAAGACGATCGTCGGGGAGATCAGGGAGTCGTTGCTGTCCTCCAGTGACACCCGCATGGTGCGCGGCACGGTCTCGGTCCCCGTGTTGGTGAACCGGACGTCGACGTAGTGCGGCACGAGGTCCGCTTCCTCGGGGTCGAACTGCAGGCCTGCTGCCTCGAGCTCTGCGACGGTCCCCCGGCGAACGGCGAGCACGGTGACCTCCAGCTCGGTGGACGCGTCGGTGTCGTAGTCGGTGTGGACCACGGGCTGCGCAGTGCCGAGGGGTGCTGCCTCGGAACCACTGCTGCAGGCGGCGGTGGCGAGCCCGGCGAGCACGAGCACCATCGACCGAATGAAGGGTGAAGCACGCACGACAACCCTCGATTCTGCCCGAGCGGTCGACGCCGACGGCTCGACTGGACGCGCAGGCGGACGCCGGAACGCTACACCTGCTCGACACGCGCCGTCTGCCCTGCAGTGCCGATTCCGCGTATCCTGACGATCGAGGATCCGGGGCCCAGCTCAGACCCCGGTCGAGGATCGGGGAGCAGTGGAGCCCGTTGCGCTGCGCCGGCTCTGGGGCCGGGCCGAGGAGTTCGATGCGTTGCACGACCTCCTCCACGATGACGCCGCCCACCCGAGGGGGATGGTGCTGTGCGGTGATGCCGGCATCGGCAGGACCGCCCTGTACTGGGCCGCGGTCGACATGGCCGAGGCGACGGGTCGCCCGGTCCTGCGTGTCCGGGCGTCCGCGGCCGACGAGCTGCTGGCCTTCGCCGGGCTGGCCGACCTGCTGGACGGGGTGGACGACGACGTCCTGAGCCGCCTCCCCCCACCCCAGCGACGGGCAGTCGACGGCGTCACCCTGCGGATCCATCCCTCCCTGGATGTCGAGCCACGAACGGTCGGCACCGCGCTCTCCACGGTCCTGCGCCTGCTGGGCGCCGACGGGCCGGTCCTCGTCGCCATCGACGACGAACCCTGGCTCGACAGGCCGACTGCCGACGCCCTCTCCTTCGCGCTGCGCCGCATCGACCAGCACGCCGTACGGGTGGTGCTGACCGCGCCCGTGACCGGCCCGCCCGGACGTGTGAGGCAGGCGCTGGTCGACGCGTTCGGCACCCGCCTGCAGGAGCGGGCCCTCGGTCCGCTGGACGCCGTCAGCATGCGCCGCATCCTGGGCGAGCTCGATGGGCCGTCGTTGCCCCGCACCCTCGTCGAACGTGTCGTCGACGCCGCGGGTGGACACCCCCTGTTCGCGCTCGAGCTGGCCCGTGGCGTTCGCATGCTCGACCATCCTCCCCGGCCGGACGAACCCCTGCCGCTGTCGGCTCGTCTGCGGGACCTCGTCGCGGCCCGCGTCGAGGGCCTGGGGGAATCCGACCGCGCCCTGCTCCAGCTCGTGGCGTTCGCCTCTCGTCCGACGGTCGACCTGATCACGCAACGGCCCGGGGGTGCGGCGACCCTCGACGCATGGGAAGGCGCCGGCTTCACCACCGTCGACCGAGGGGTGGTCAAGCTGGCCAACCAGCTGCTGGCGGTCGCAGTGCGCGAGGGCGCGACGGGCCCCGAACGCCGAGCCACTCACGCGGCCCTGGCCACCCTCGTGCCCGAGCTCGAGCAGCGCGCCAGGCACATGGCGCTCGCCGACAGCCGCCCGGACCGCACGGTCGCTGACGCGCTGGAACGAGCGGCCGCCGCCACCGCGGCCCGAGGGGCGCCGAGCGCGGCGGCGGAGCTGGCCGCGCTGGCCGTGGCCCGGACACCCGAGTCCGACCACGATGCCCGTGCGCGGCGCCGGCTGGGGCTCGCCGCGTTGTGCTTCCGCCTCGGCGACACCGACGACGCCATCGGGCTCGGGAAGGCGGTCCTCAGCAGCCCGACCACGGATGCCATGCACGCGCGGGCACTGCTGTTGCTGGCAGAGGTGGAGTTCGAGAACGGCCTCAGCGAGATCGCGGTTCGGCACTGCCTGACGGGGCTGCAGCTGGTCACCGACGACGTGGAGCTGCAGGCACGTCTCCACGCCCGGGTCGCCGCGGTCGCCACCCATGACCTGGCGCTCGCACTGGTGCATGCCGACCGGGCGATGACGCTGCTGGCCGACATCGACGAACCCGACCCGGCGACCGAATGCATGGCGTTGCAGGGACGGATCGCTGCCACACTCGCCCGTGGTCACGGCCTGGTCATGGAGGACGTGGAACGGGCGATCCTCCTGGAGGGAAAGGCACCCGCACCCCGCGTGGCCGACCGACCGAGCGCCGCCCTCGGGGCGTGGCTGGCGTGGACCGACGACGTGCACGGGGCGAAGGAGGCGCTGGAGGGCACGCTGCAGACGGCCCGCGACGAAGGCGACGAGTCCAGCGTCCCCTACGCCCTGTCCCACCTGCCGCTCACCCTCCTCCGGCTGGGCGAGCTGGCCGAGGCCCGTGCGGTCGCCGAACAGGTACTCGAGGCCGCCGAGGCGACCGCACAGGACTACCAGCGTTGTCAGGCCCTGTGGATGCTCGCGCTCGTCGACGCCCACCTCGGCGATCTCGATCGCGCCGCCCGCGAGGCCGAGGAGTGCCGAGTCGCTGCCGTGGCAGGCGAGGACCCGTGGATCGTGCGGCAGGCGTTGTCGACGATGGGGTTCGTCGAGCTGTCCCGCGGCAGGCCGGCCGCGGCGCTCGGCCACCTGCGGGCCGCCGTGGAGCTCGAGGAGCGAATCGGCCTCCGCAACCCGGTGCTCAGGCGTGGGGCCCAGCTGCTGGCCGACGCACTGGTCGAGGTCGGGGACCTGACGGCGGCCGCCGCCCTGGTCGATGACCTCGCCGATGCCGCGGATGCGCTCCACACCGCACCGACCCAGGCGGTCTGTCGGCGACTCCGTGCCCAGATCGCCGCTGCCGACGGGCGGCTCGATGACGCCCTCGACCTGCTCGAGGAGGCGCGACGGCACCACGCCCGACAACCGTTCCCGTTCGACGAGGCGAGGACCATGCTGGTCCTCGGCCAGGTACAGCGACGGCGACGACAGCGGGGACAGGCGGCGACAGCGTTCCAGCAGGCGAGGGACGGCTTCGCGGCCATCGGCGCGCGGGGCTGGGTGGCGCGGGTGGAGGGGGAAACGGCAGGCAGCGCCGGACGGTCCCGGGGAGGATCGTTGACCGCAGGAGAACAGCGCGTCGCGGATGCCCTGCTCGCTGGCGCGACGGTCAAGGAGGCAGCGCTCAGGCTGCACACGAGCCCGAAGACCGTCGAGGCCCACATCACGCACATCTACCGCAAGCTCGGCATCCGCTCACGCGCCCAGCTGGGTGCGGCCCTCGGAGCCACGGCCGCACCCTCAACGGACGATGTACTTCACACATGAACTTTACAAGTGCGAAGGACTGTGGTTGAACTGACCACATGAGGATCGCCTGTCTCGGTGGTGGCCCGGCCGGCCTGTACTTCGCCATCAGCGCGAAGCTGCGCGACCCCGACCACGAGGTCGTGGTGCTGGAACGCAACCGGGCCGACGACGCCTTCGGCTGGGGTGTCGTGCTGTCGGTCGAGACGCTCGACAACCTGACCGCCAACGACCCGATCAGCGCCGCCGCCATCCGGTCGCACTTCGCCTACTGGGACGACATCGCCGTGCATCACCGCGGCACCCGCACCCTGTCCACCGGCCACGGCTTCTGCGGCATCGGCCGCCGCAAGCTGCTGGAGATCCTCCAGGACCGGGCGCGCGAGCTCGGGGTCGACCTGCGGTTCGAGTGCGAGGTAACCGACCCGGCCCCGCTCATGGCCGACCACGACCTGGTCGTCGCCGCCGACGGGGTCAACTCCAGGGCACGCACCGCCTTCGCCGAGGTGTTCCAGCCCGACATCGACGTCCGGGCGTGCAAGTTCGTCTGGCTCGGCACCCGCCAGACGTTCGACGACGCCTTCACCTTCGTGTTCACCGAGACCCCGCACGGCTGGGTCTGGGCGCACGCCTACCAGTTCGACGCCGACACCGCGACGTTCATCGTGGAGTGCAGCGAGGACACCTGGCGACGCTTCGGGTTCGACGAGATGACGCAGGCGGAGTCCATCGCGACCTGCGAGGCGATCTTCGCCGACCACCTCGACGGACACTCGCTGCTCAGCAACGTGCGGCACCCCCGGGGGTCGGCCTGGATCAACTTCCAGCGGGTCCTCTGCGGCAGCTGGAGCCACCGCAACCTCGTCCTGATGGGGGACGCCGCTGCCACCGCCCACTTCTCGATCGGATCGGGGACGAAGCTGGCCCTGGAGAGCGCCGTCGCGCTGGCCGACTACCTGCACGACGAACCCGACATGGACGCCGCGTTCCGGCGCTACGAGGACGAACGCCGGACCGAGGTCCTGCGGCTGCAGTCGGCGGCCCGGAACTCCACGGAGTGGTTCGAGGACGTCGAGCGCTACCTGCACCTCGACCCGATCCAGTTCACCTACTCCCTGCTGACCCGCTCCCAGCGGATCAGCCACGAGAACCTGCGGCTGCGCGACCCCGGCTGGCTGGGCAGGGCCGAGGCCTGGTTCCAGCGCCGGGCCGACGCCGACGAGTCGGCCCTCGATCGACCGCCGATGTTCGCGCCCTACCGGCTGCGGGACATGGCGTTGGTCAACCGCGTCGTCGTCTCGCCGATGGCGCAGTACCGGGCCGTCGACGGCTGCCCGACCGACTGGCACCTGGTCCACTACGGCGAGCGGGCCAAGGGCGGTGCCGGGCTGGTCATGACCGAGATGACCTGCGTCAGCCCCGAGGGGCGGATCACCCCCGGCTGCGCCGGGTTCTACGCCCCCGAGCACGAGGCAGCGTGGCGCCGGATCGTCGACTTCGTCCACGCCGAGAGCCCCGCCATGATCGCCGCGCAGATCGGCCACTCGGGCGCCAAGGGCGCCACCCAGCTCGGCTGGGAGGACGCCGACGCCCCGCTGCCCGTCGACACCTGGCCGCTGATGGCCGCCTCGGCGGTGCCGTGGTCGAACGCCAACGACGTCCCGAAGGCCATGGACCGCGACGACATGGACCTGGTCCGCGACCAGTTCGTCGCCGCCACCGAGATGGCGCTGCGCTGCGGGTTCGACATGGTCGAGCTGCACATGGCCCACGGCTACCTGCTGAGCAGCTTCATCACCCCGGTCACCAACCGACGCACCGACGCCTACGGCGGGTCGCTGGACAACCGGATGCGGTTCCCGCTGGAGGTCTTCCACGCGGTCCGTGCCGCCTGGCCCGACGACCGACCGATCTCGGTCCGCATCTCGGCCAACGACTGGGTGGGGGAGGACGGCATCACCCCCGAGGACGCCGTGCAGGTCGCCCGGGCCCTCCAGCAGGCCGGGGTCGACATCGTCAACGTCTCGGCCGGGCAGACCTCGACCGACGCGAGCCCCGTGTACGGCCGCATGTTCCAGACGCCGTTCTCCGACCGCATCCGCAACGAGACGGGCATGCCCACGATGGCCGTCGGCAACATCTACGAACCCGACCACGTCAACTCCATCCTCATGGCCGGCCGTGCCGACCTGGTCTGCCTCGCGAGGCCCCACCTGGCCGACCCGTACTGGACGCTTCACGCCGCCGCCCGGCTGGGCGACCGGGGCGTCACATGGCCGTTGCCCTACCTGCCCGGCCGCGACCAGCTGTACCGGCTGGCCGAACGTGGCGAGACCCTCGGGACGACTGTCTGATGGGTGCACGCTGATGGGCGCTCCTTCGCCGGCAGCCACCACGACGGGCACCCTCGACGGACGGACGGTCCTGGTGACCGGCGGCGGGACCGGCATCGGTGCCGCCATCGCACGGACCTTCGCCGGGGCCGGGGCGGTCGTCACCGTCGCCGGACGCCGTCCCGACCCCCTCGCGGACGTGGCCGAGGGAACCGACGCGATCACGGCAGCCACGCTGGACGTGACCGACGAACACGCCGTCACCACGCTGTTCGCCGACCGCGGCCCCTTCGACATCGTCGTCGCCAACGCCGGCGCGGTCGAGAGCGCCCCGGCGACCCGGACCAGCCTCGACCGGTGGGACCGGCTGATCGAGGTCAACCTGACCGGCACGTTCCTGACCCTCCGCGAGGCCCTCCGCCAGCCGTCGACGGGCTGGGGACGACTGCTCGCGATCGCCTCCACTGCCGGGCTGGTCGGCTACCCCTACGTCGCCGCGTACTGCGCCGCCAAGCACGGGACGGTCGGCCTGGTGCGTGCGCTGGCCAAGGAGGTGGCCGGCAGCGGCGTCACCGTCAACGCGATCTGTCCCGGCTACACCGACACGCCGCTGGTCGAACGAAGCCTCGACCGCATCACCGAGGCGACGGGCCGCTCCACCGACGATGCCCTCGCCGGGCTGCTGCAGGGCAACCCGACCGGACGGCTCGTGCGTCCCGAGGAGGTCGCGGCCACGGCGCTGTGGCTGTGCGGCCCGGGCTCGGACATGGTCACCGGACAGGCGATCGCCGTCGACGGGGGCGAGACATGACCGGCACCTGGCCCAGCGCCGACACGCCACCCCCGTCGGACACCCAGCGGGTACGGCTGTGGCTCCGCATGCTCCGCGCCACCCGACGGGTCGAGTCCGACCTCCGCGAACGGCTCCGGGACGCCCACGACACGACCCTGCCGCGGTTCGACGTCCTGGCCGCCCTCCACCGCGAACCCGACGGGATGCGCATGACCGAGCTGTCCAAGCGGCTGATGGTCTCCAACGGCAACGTCACCGGCCTCGTCGACCGCCTTGCCGCCGACGGCCTCGTGGCCCGCGCGGCCATCGAGGGGGACCGCCGCGCCACACGGGTCCACCTGACCGACGCCGGGCGGGCCACGTTCGAGGCGCAGGCGCCCACCCACCGCGAGTGGATCGACGAGATCTTCGAGGACCTCTCCACCGACGAGGTGGCCGTGATGATCGCGGCGCTCGAGAAGCTGTTGCACGACAAGGAGTCCCGCTGATGCAGATGGCCGACCTCGCCCCCGAGCACTTCCTGTGGGACGTCGACGGGCGCGTCGCCGTGATCCGGCTCGACCGTCCGGAACGCAAGAACCCCCTGACCTTCGACAGCTACGCCGAGCTGCGCGACACCTTCCGCGACCTCGTCTACGCCACCGACATCGACGTCGTCGTCCTGGCCTCCAACGGCGCCAACTTCTGCTCCGGCGGGGACGTGCACGACATCATCGGCCCGCTCGTGGGCATGGACATGGCCGGACTGCTGGCGTTCACCCGCATGACCGGCGACCTCGTCAAGGCCATCATCGGCTGCGGCAAGCCGGTCATCGCTGCCGTCGACGGGACGTGCGTCGGCGCCGGCGCGATCCTCGCGATGGCCGCCGACATGCGGCTGGCAACCCCCGCGGCCCGCACGGCGTTCCTGTTCACCAGGGTCGGCCTGGCCGGCTGTGACATGGGCGCCTGCGCCATCCTCCCCCGGATCATCGGCCAGGGCCGCGCCGCCGAGCTGCTGTACACCGGCCGCACGATGACCGCGGACGAGGGCGAACGATGGGGGTTCTGGAACCGGCTCGTGGACGCCGACCAGCTCGACGGCGCAGCCATGGAGCTTGCCAGTGGGCTCGCGGCCGGCCCGACGTTCGCCCACGGCATCACCAAGACCCAGCTGAACCAGGAATGGTCGATGGGGCTGGAGCAGGCCATCGAGGCCGAGGCGCAGGCGCAGGCCATCTGCATGCAGACCCGCGACTTCGAGCGGGCCTACCACGCGTTCGTCGACAAGCAGCGCCCCGTCTTCGAGGGGAACTGATCCGCGATGGCCGACACGACGTTCCTGTCCTGGCCGTTCTTCGACGACCACCACCGCGAGCTGGCCGCTCGGCTGGAGGGGTGGTGTGCCGCCACCCTGCCGGTCGACCACACCGACGTCGACGCCGCGTGCCGTGACCTGGTCCGCCGCCTCGGCGACGACGGCTGGCTGAGCCACACCGCCGCCGACGCCGACGGACGCCTCGACGTGCGCACGCTCTGCCTGATCCGCGAGACGTTGGCCCGCCACGACGGGCTCGCCGACTTCGCGTTCGCCATGCAGGGGTTGGGCGCGGGGGCCATCACGCTGTTCGGCACGGGGGCCCAGCGCGCATGGCTGGACGAGACCCGGGCGGGGCGCGCCATCGCGGCGTTCGCGCTCAGCGAACCCCGGTCGGGCTCCGACGTCGCCGGCATCGAGACGACGGCCACACGGACCCCCGACGGCTGGCGGCTGGACGGGGAGAAGACCTGGATCTCCAACGGGGGCATCGCCGACCTCCACGTCGTCTTCGCCCGGACCGGCGAGGCACCGGGAGCCCGTGGCCTGTCGGCCTTCGTCGTGCCCGACGACGTCGAGGGGCTTGAGGTCGTGGAACGTCTCGAGACGATGGCGCCCCATCCCCTCGCCCGCCTGCGGTTCGACGGTGTCGTCGTGCCCGCCGACGCGCTGATCGGCGACGCCGGCGGTGGCTTCCGCATCGCCATGTCGGTGCTGGACGTGTTCCGCTCCAGCGTCGGTGCGGCCGCGCTCGGGTTCGCCCGACGTGCGCTCGAGGAGTCGGTGACCCGGGCCGGGGACCGGGTGCTGTTCGGGGCGCCGCTGTCCGACCTGCAGATGGTCCAGGGACACCTCGCCGACATGGCCCTGTCCGTCGACGCCGCCGCGTTGCTGGTCTACCGCGCTGCCTGGACCAAGGACTCCGGCGCCGCCCGGGTCACCCGGGAGGCCGCCATGGCCAAGCTGTTCGCCACCGACGAGGCCCAGAAGGTCATCGACGCCGCCGTCCAGCTGCACGGCGGCGACGGCGTCCGCGTCGGGTCGGTCGTGGAACACCTCTACCGCGAGATCCGCGCGCTGCGGATCTACGAGGGTGCAAGCGATGTCCAGAAGGTCGTCATCGCCAGGCAGGTCCTGGCAGGAGGGTGAGGGATGCTCGGAGCCACCGCACACGTCGACACGTTCACACGGGACAACCTGCCACCGCCCGACCAGTGGCCGGACTTCCTGCTGGACCACCTGGACTACCCCGAGCACCTCAACGCGGCCGTCGAGCTCACCGACCGCATGGTCGAGCGTGGCTTCGGTGACCACACCGCCCTGATCGGCAACGGCCGCCGCCGCACCTACAAGGAGCTGTCGGACTGGACGAACCGGCTGGCCCACGCCCTGGTCGAGGACTACGGCGTCCAGCCCGGCAACCGGGTGCTGCTGCGCTCGGCCAACAACCCGGCGATGGTGGCCTGCTGGCTGGCCGTCACCAAGGCCGGCGCGGTCGCCGTCAACACCATGCCGCTGCTGCGCGCCACCGAGCTGACCGCGATCGTGGACAAGGCCGAGATCGCCTTCGCCCTGTGCGACACGCGGATGATGGACGAGCTGACCGCCTGCGCGAAGGACAGCCGCTACCTGCGCAAGGTCATCGGCTTCGACGGGACGGCCAACCACGATGCCGAGCTGGACCGCATCGCCCTCGGCAAGGACGTGCGGTACCAGTCGGTCCGGACCGGCCGTGACGACGTGGCGTTGCTCGGCTTCACGTCGGGCACGACCGGCACGCCGAAGGCCACGATGCACTTCCATCGCGACCTGCTGGCCATCGCCGACGGCTACGCCGCCGAGGTCCTGCAGGTGACACCCGAGGACGTCTTCGTCGGGTCGCCGCCGCTGGCGTTCACCTTCGGCCTCGGGGGGTTGGCCATCTTCCCGCTGCGCTTCGGGGCGACCGCGACGCTGCTGGAGAACGCCGCCCCGCCCAACATGATCGAGATCATCGAGACGTACGGCGCGACGATCTCCTTCACCGCCCCGACGGCCTACCGGGTGATGCTGCGGGCGATGGAGGAGGGGGCGGACCTGTCGTCGCTGCGGTGCGCGGTGTCGGCTGGCGAGACCCTCCCCTCACCCGTGTTCGAGGAGTGGGTGCAGCGAACCGGCAAGCCGCTCCTCGACGGCATCGGCACCACCGAGATGTTGCACATCTTCGTCTCCAACCGGCTGGACGACGCCACCCCCGCCTGCACCGGACGACCGGTGCGGGGGTACGAGGCCAAGGTCGTGGACGACGACATGGTGGAGCTGCCACCGGGTGAGGTCGGTCGGCTCGCGGTGCGAGGGCCGACCGGGTGCCGGTACCTGGCCGACGACCGGCAGGCCGGCTACGTCCGCGACGGGTGGAACCTGACCGGCGACTCCTTCAGCGTCGACGAGGAGGGCCGGTTCCACTTCGCCGCCCGCAACGACGACATGATCATCTCCGCCGGCTACAACATCGCCGGACCCGAGGTCGAGGCGGCCCTGCTGGGCCATCCCGACGTCGCGGAGTGCGCGGTGGTCGGCGTGCCCGACGAGGACCGGGGCCACATCGTGCAGGCCCACGTCGTCCTGGCCGAGGGAGTCGCCGGCGGCGACGCCTGCGTGCTGCGGCTGCAGGAGCACGTCAAGGCCACCATCGCCCCCTACAAGTACCCCCGGTCGGTGACGTTCCACGACGCCCTGCCCAAGACCCAGACCGGCAAGATCCAGCGCTTCCGGCTGCGAGGAGAGACCCGTTGACCACCCTCCCCGAGCCCCTGCATCCCGCCGGGTGGCGGCGTGCGGTCGGCTACGCCAACGGCATGGTCGCCGAGGGACGGCAGGTCCACGTCGCCGGACAGATCGGCTGGACGGGCGACCAGGTCTTCGAGACCGACGACTTCGTCGGCCAGGCCCGCCAGGCCATGCAGAACATCGTCGCCGTGCTCGCCGAGGCAGGGGCAGGTCCCCAGCACCTGGTCCGGCTGACCTGGTTCGTCGTGGACAAGGCCGAGTACCTCGCCGGCGTCCGCGAGCTGGGCGTTGCCTACCGGGAGGTGCTGGGCGACCACTACCCCGCGATGACGCTGGTCCAGGTCGTCGCCCTGCTTGAGGACCGGGCCCGGGTCGAGATCGAGGCGACGGCCGTCATCCCGAACGCCTGAGCGACGGTTCGCACGCCCACAGGCGGATCCGTCGGCACGTCCGTGTCGAGGGGCCGCCGGCGTGTCGACGAGATGCACTGACAGGCGGCCGGTGCGGGCACTAGGGTGCGCCTCGCCGCCTGTTCGTGACGAACAGCACAACCGAAGGAGCTGCCATGTCCGTACTCGCGAGCCTGGTCGACGCGCTCGGCAACGGATCGATCGAGGTCGTGGACCTCACCGCCCCGCTGTCGTCGGAGACACCGATCCTCGAGCTGCCGCCGGAGTTCGGGCAGACCGCACGGTTCGAGCTGGAGGAGATCAGCCGCTACGACGACCGCGGCCCGGCCTGGTACTGGAACAACTTCCGCACCGGCGAGCACACCGGTACCCACTTCGACGCCCCCAACCACTGGGTCACGGGCAAGGACCTCGCCGACATCGGCTCGGTCACCCCGTCGGCGTTCGTGGCCCCCGCCGTCGTCCTCGACGTCACCGCCGAGGTCGAGCAGGACCCGCACTTCCTCGTCGAGCGGTCCCACCTGGATGCCTTCCAGGAGGAACACGGTGCGTTCCCCGACGGCGGCTGGCTGCTGTGTCGGACCGGCTGGTCGTCCCGCACCACCCAGGAGGAGATGCTCAACAACACCGAGGTCGGGCCGTCCTCACCCGGGATGAGCCCGGGGTGCGCGCGCTGGGTGGCCGAGGAGTCGGTGCTGCAGGGCATCGGCGTGGAGACCGTCGGCACCGACGCCGGTGCGGCCCACTCCTTCGACCCGGCCTTCCCCTGCCACTCCTTCCTGCTGGGCAACGACAAGTACGGGCTGGCGCAGCTGCAGAACCTCGACCGGCTGCCGGCGACCGGTGCGGTGGTCATCGCCCCGCCCCTGAAGATCGTCGGTGGATCGGGCTCGCCGGTCCGCGTGCTCGCCCTCGTCGAACGGTCGTGAACGTCGCCGAGGCGCTGGGACGGGCGCTGGTCGCGGAGGGGGCCGCGCAGGTCTTCGGCGTCGTCGGTTCGGGCAACTTCCACATCACCAACGCGATCGTCGAGGCCGGTGGGCGCTTCGTCGCTGCCCGCCACGAGGGCGGTGCGGCGACCATGGCGGACGCCTACAGCAGGATGGGCGGCGGGGTGGCGCTGCTGAGCGTCCACCAGGGCTGCGGGCTGACCA
This sequence comes from Euzebya rosea, assembly GCF_003073135.1. Classification (NCBI taxonomy): domain Bacteria; kingdom Bacillati; phylum Actinomycetota; class Nitriliruptoria; order Euzebyales; family Euzebyaceae; genus Euzebya; species Euzebya rosea. The sequence continues at coordinate 26,697 of NZ_PGDQ01000014.1, read as the reverse complement.
ACGCCATGACCGGCATCGCCGAGGCCGCGAAGAGCCGCACGCCGCTGCTCGTCCTCGCCGCCGAGGTCACCAACCGCCAGTCCAACTTCTGGGTGGACCAGACCGCCCTGGCCGAGTCCGTCGGTGCGGTCTCCGCCCGGATCACCTCCGCCGACACCGCCGTCGAGCAGGGCGTGGCGGCGTTCCGGCGGGCCCGGGACGACCGCCGCACCGTCATCCTCAACCTGCCGCTGCCGGTCCAGGCCATGGAGGCCGGGCACGGGTCGACCAGCCGAAACGTCGACGCCCACGTGGCGGACGAGCCGGTGGCGCCGACCGACGAGGACGTCGCGCGGCTTGTCGCGGCGCTGCGCGACGCAGACCGGCCGGTCTTCGTCGCCGGGCGCGGGGCACGGGGCCCGGGGTGCCGGGAGGCGCTGGAGGCGCTGGCCGACCGGGTCGGCGCGCTGGTCGCCACGTCGGCGGTGGCCAAGGGCCTGTTCAACGGCAACCCGTGGTCCCTGGACGTCTCCGGCGGGTTCTCCTCGCCGCTGGCAGCCGAGCTGATCCACGGCGCCGACCTGATCGTCGGGTGGGGCTGCGCGCTCAACATGTGGACCACCCGCCACGGCCGCCTGGTCGGCGAGGACACCCGCGTGTTCCAGGTCGACCTCGAGCGCAGCGCCATCGGCGCGTGGCAGGACCGCGCCGAGGGCGTCATCGGGGACGTGCGAGTCACGGCCGAACGGGCGCTCGTCGACGCCACGGCCGCCGACGGCTACCGCAGTCCGGAGGTCAGGGACCGCATCGCCGCGGAGGTCCGGTGGCGCGACGTGCCCTACGACGACGAGGGCACCGATGACCGGATCGACCCGCGGACCCTGACGATCGCCCTGGACGACCTGCTGCCGGCCGAGCGCATCCTCGCCATCGACTCCGGCAACTTCATGGGCCACCCCAGCATGTTCCTGTCCGTCCCCGACGAGCACGGCTTCTGCTTCACCCAGGCCTTCCAGTCGATCGGCCTGGGACTGGCCACGGCCATCGGCGCAGCGCTGGCCCAACCCAACCGGCTGCCGGTCGCCGCGGTCGGCGACGGGGGACTGCTCATGGGGGTGGCGGAGCTCGAGACCGTGGCCCGCCTGGGCCTGCCGATGGTCGTGGTGGTCTACGACGACGAGGCCTACGGCGCGGAGGTCCACCACTTCGGGCCGCACGGGCACGTCCTGGACACCGTGGAGTTCCCGCCGACCGACATCGCCGCGATCGCCCGCGGCTTCGGCTTCGAGGCCATCACCGTCCGCACCGCCGGCGACCTCGGCCCGGTCGGCGCGTGGCTGGACGGGCCGAGGGACCGGCCGCTGCTGATCGACGCCAAGGTCATCAGCCAGGCGTCGTGGTGGCTGGAGGAGGCGTTCCGCGGCCACTAGGTGCAGGACGTCCCCGGTCGGTCAGGCCGACCGGGGGGCGTACATGATCATCGCGACGCCGACCAGGCAGACCGCGGCGCCGAGCAGGTCGTACCGATCGGGCCTGAACCCGTCGGCCACGACACCCCACAGCAGCGAGCCAGCGACGAACACCCCGCCGTAGGCCGCGAGGACCCGGCCGAAGGTGTTGTCGGGCTGCAGCGTGGCGACGAAGCCGTAGCCGGCCAGGGCGAGGACGCCGAGCCCCATCCACACGAGGCCGCGGTTCTGGCGGACGCCCTGCCAGACCAGCCACGCCCCGCCGATCTCCAGGACGGCGGCGGCCAGGAACAGCAGGATCGAACGAACGGCATCGGGCACGGCGGGAACGTAGCAGCAGCGCCACGGCTACTGTCATCCGATGCCCGACCGCCCCATGTCACCGGAGACCACGTCCATCGTCGCGCTGCTCGAAGCGCGATCGCCGGTCATCCGCTACATCGGACAGTCGATGGCACCCCGACCGACGTTCGTCCGGCACGCTCGTGGGCACGCCAAGGACTTCCGACGGGTGGTGCTCCACGAGGCCGTCGAGGTCGGGGACGTCGCCAGCTACGTCGAGCAGGAGGAGATCGCCCACGCCATCCGTTCGGGGCACCCGCTGCTGAACGAGCTGGGGATCCCGGTCGACCTCGTCGTCCACGAGGCGGTCCGGTCCGCGCGTGACCGTGCGATCGAGGCGATCGCCGTCGGCGACGGCAGGCTCGGGGACCTGCCGGACCTGCTCGAGGCCGACCGGGCCATGTGCGCCGACCGGGCCGAGGCGCGCACGTCCGGGGTGCACCAGCCGCTGGCCCACCCGGCCTGGCGGCTGGACGTCCGGCCCCTGCGCACCGGGGTGGTCCCACCGGGGTTCGCCGAGGTCGTGGAGGACCCGCAGGCGGAGGCTCCGCTGCTGGACGCCGCCGCTGCGGGGGACCGGGCGGCGACGTTGCTGGAGCGCTTCGCCGTCGTGACGACCCCGGCGGGGCTGGAGGCCATCGCGGCCGGCCACGCCATGTGGGCGACGGGCCAGCGGGCCCGGCACAACCGCGACGCCACGGCCGCCCGGTTCGTGTTCGACGACGTCGGCGAGCTCCGCCTGCCACGCCGTGAGGTGGGGGTCATCCTCGACCGGCACGTCCCGGGCGCGACGGACCGGCTGGCCGCGGTCGAGGGCATGGAGCCGGGCCGCCGGGACTCCCTCGTCCTGCGCACCCGGGACCCCGAGGTGCTGGACGCGCTGGCCGTGGCGTTGATCGACATGGCCGTCGACGTCGACGCCTCGCCCGCCAAGCCCGTCAGGCAGCGGACGACCAGCCACGACACCCAGCAGGTCCTGCTGCGGGCTTCCCAAGCGCTCGTGCTGGCCGAGGAGCTCCGCCGGGCCACGGCCTGACCCCGCGTGTCGCCCGGTCGGCGCCGGCGGCCGGTGGTCCGACGCACCCGTGGGGTGTGTCGGCTCAGCGGCGCGAGGCGACGTCGTCCAGCAGCCGGTCGGCCTGTGTGCGGTCAGCCGCCAGCGTCGCGTCGCTCGCGAGCATCGCCGCGTCACCGAAGTCGACCAGCGTCACGCCGTGCCGGTGGGCCAGTACGTTGGCGCCGACGAGGTCCCCGTGGGACAGCCCGGCCGCGTGCAGCCGCTCGACCTGCCGCTGGAGTTCGGTGACGGTCGCGGGGTCGACGGCCTCGAGCCGGTCGATCGGGGTGCCGTCGACCCAACCGGTCAGCAGCACCGCGTGCTCGGGGTCCAGCGGGCCGGCGTAGCGCACCTCGGGAACGGCCACGCCGGCGGCGGCAGCGGCCAGCGTCCGGGTGGCCTCGAACTCGACCTGCAGGTTCGGTGAGGCGAAGCGCTGGGCGCCCCTGGGCACACCGCGGAGCCGTAGCCACCACCGGTACAGCAGGTCCCGGTCCTGCGGCCGGTCGCCGACGACCTTGGCGAACAGGTCCCCGTGGTCCGTGCCGGTCACCCGGTAGACCGCCGACGTGGCGGCGGGGACGTCCACGGGCTCGATGGCCGCGGCGGTGATGCCCAGCCCGGCCAGGCCCGTCCGGACGCGGTCGACCGACGGTCGTCCGGTCGGCGCACCCAGCACCAGCCGCACGGCCGCGGCGATGGCCCAGCCCATCCCGGCCCCACCCACGACGTCGAGGGGGAGGTGTGCGCCCACGAACATCCGGGACAGGCCGACCAGGGCGGCGATCGCGAACAGCCTTCCCCGCCACCGCCGGGGGACGTACAGGGTGGCGGCCGTCGCCAGGGCGAAGGCCACGCTGGTGTGGCCGCTCACGAAGCCGAAGCCGACCGGCTCGCCGCCGCGGAACGCCACCTCCTCCAGCAGGCCCCCCGGTCGCGGACGGCCGTAGGCGTCCTTCACGACCTTGGCCAGCGTCCAGGCGGTGGTCCCTGCGACCGCGGCCTCCAGCGCGAGTCCCCGGCGACGCGTGATCAGCGCCGCACCGACGACCAGCGGCACCGCGACCAGCGAACCGAGCTGCATCGGTCCCCACAGGACTGGGTACAGGTGGTCGGGCAGGCCGTTCACGAGGTCGAACGCGCCCGTTTCCACCCGACCGATCGAGTCGGGCCTGACCGGCAGGGAGGCGAGGACGAGCGTGGCCAACCCGAGCACCACCCGGACGACATCGGACCCGTGTCGTCGCCGGGCCTGCGTCATCGCACCTGATCGCGTGGTCATGGGACGCAACATGCCCCACTGCACGGCGTTCTCGAACACGCCCGGAGGCACCAGGTGAGCACCGAGGAGACGCGCCGGTCCGCCGCCGACGACCGAGCGACGGACGACGGCCCGCCCACGTGGCGGCGCTGGTTGTCCTTCGGGCTGGCAGCTGCCGTCGTCCTCGGTGTGTTCGTCGTCATCCTCCCCCAGGTCTCGGACATGGCGGAGGTGTGGGACACCATCCGTGGCCTCAGCGGGACCGCGATCGCCGTGCTGCTGGCCGCGACCGTCTGGAACCAGATCACCTACTGGCTGGTGGCCGTCGCGGCGCTGCCCGGCCTGACGCTGGGCAAGGCCGCGGTGATGAACCTGGCGTCCACCGCGGTGGCCAACACCGTCCCCGCCGGTGGTGGCGTCGGCGTGGGCCTGTCGGCGACGATCCTCGGGTCGTGGGGCTTCTCGGCGGCCGAGATCGGCCGGTACGTCGTGGTCACCGGGATCTGGAACAACTTCGTGAAGCTGGGCATGCCCGTCGTGGCGCTGGCTCTGCTGGCCTTCACCGGCGACGCCAACCAGCGACTGGTCCTGACCGCCGTGATGGGACTCGTCGTCCTGGCCGTCAGCATCGCCGGCCTGATCGGGCTGCTGCGCAGCGAGGGGGTGGCGCGCTGGATCGGCCGAACCGTCCAGTCGGCAGCCACCCGGGTCATGCGGCTGTTCTCCCGGACCCCGCCGACGCACCTCGCCGACCGGGCTGCGGCGTTCCGTGAGGACTCCCGCGAGCTGCTGTCGAACCGGTGGCACTGGTTGACCCTCGCCACCGTGGTGGGCCACACGTCGCTGTTCCTCGTCCTGCTCGCCACCCTCCGCGCCATCGGCATCGAGTCCGACGACCTGACCTGGATCGAGGCGCTGGCCGGGTTCTCCTTCGCCAGGCTGATCACCGCCGTGCCGATCACGCCGGGCGGGGTCGGGCTCATCGAGCTCGGCTACGTCGGGGTGTTCACCCAGTTCGGTGCGGACAAGAACGCCGTGGTCGCCGGCGTGCTGGTCTTCCGCATGATCAGCTACCTGCTGCCCATCCCGCTCGGGGGGCTGGCCTACCTGCTGTGGGCCCGCAACGACGACTGGGAGCGAGAGGACGAGGCGTCATCGCCGCCGTCCCCCGACCCACGGCCCTCGGCCCGGGCCACGGCAGACTCGTGAGCGCCCAGGAGCTGGCTGGCGCGGAGTCCAGCGCGGAGCGGCCGTCGCTGGACCGGGTCGACGATGGCGTCACCGACGAGGGCACCGGCCACTCGCCCCTGCGTCGCGGCGGACGTCGCCGCCGCCCGACCGGCGAACCCCCACCCCTGCCGCCCGAGCAGTGGTGGGCGGGGGTGCGCTGGGCGCTGGTCGTCGTGGTCGGCGTGACCTTCTCCCTGCTGTCGTTCGTCTACCTGCAGCCGGACTGGGTGCAGCGGGTGGACGTGCTGGCGGGCCGGTGGATGGTGGCCCAGCGGACCGACGCCGCCACCGCCGTGGCCCGGGTGCTGAACGGCCTGACCGACGAGGTGTTCGTGGCCGTGCTGCGCTGGGGCACCATCGCGGTGCTGCTGGCCGTGCGTCGGCTGCGTCACCTGGCGGTCTTCGTCGCCGCCCTGCTGCTGGTGGAGTGGGCCGCGCAGGCCATGAACTTCGCGATCCAACGGCCACGGCCGATGGTCGACATCGTGGCCGGTTGGGACGGGTTCTCCCACCCCTCGCGCCCCATGGCGGCGCTCATGGTCACCGTGCTGGGCTCCCTCCGGGTCCTCGCCCCGCACGGACCGATCCGTCGGTACGGCGCGTTGGCCGTCGGTGGGGTCGCGGTGCTGATCGGCTTGGCCCGGGTCGTCCTCGGCGTCGACCACATCAGCGATGTCGTGGTCGCCTGCGCGATCGCCGCCGGCGTCGTCTTCGCCCTCACCCGGCTCGTCGTGCCGCACTCACGGTTCCCGGTGGAGTACCGGCGGGGGCAACACGCGCACGTCACCCTCTCGCCGCGTCGCGTCGAGGCGATCCGGACGGGCATCGCCGACCAGCTCGGCCTGACGGTCAGCGGGGTGGACCTGCACGGCGAGGAGGGGTCCGCCGGATCCACGCCGCTGCGGCTCGAGGTCGACGGGCCCGACGGCCCACGGACCCTCTTCGCGAAGCTGTACACCCGTCAGCACCTGCGGTCCGACCGGCTCTACAAGCTCGTCCGGTTGCTGATGTACGGACGGCTGGAGAACGAGACGCCGTTCGCCAGCGTCCGGCAGCTCGTCCAGTACGAGGACCACCTGACCCGGGTGCTGCGCGATGCCGGCGTCGCGGTCCCTGCGCCCCACGGCATCGTGGAGATCACCCCCGAGCAGGAGTACCTGATCACCTTCTCCTTCACCGCCGGCCACGACTTCGACGTCGAGGAGGAGGTGTCCGACGAGCTCATCGACGCCTGCCTGTCCGTGGTCGACCAGCTGTGGACCGCGGGCATCGCCCACCGCGACATCAAGCCGGGCAACCTGCTGGTCGACGGGGACCGCGTCACCCTCATCGACGTGGCCTTCGCCCAGCTGCGACCGACCCCCTGGCGGCAGGCGGTCGACCTGGGCGCGATGGTGCTGATGCTCGGCCTGGCCGCAGGTCCCGATCGGGTCCACCGCCGGGCGCTCCGCCTGTTCGAGCCGGAGGAGATCGCCGAGGCGCTCGCGGCCACGGACGGGTTCGCGATCCCCTCCCAGCTCCGTGGCCTCCTGGACGACGACGGGTGGGCCGTCCGGGACCGGCTGCGCGAGCTCGCCCCGGACCGCGAGCCGATCCGCATCCACCGGTGGGACCGTCGCCGGATCGTGGCTGCGGTCGCCACGGTCGCCGTCGTCCTCGCCGCCGCGCTGGGAACGTGGGTCGCGTTCGACACGGTGGGGCTGCTGTGAGCGGCCCCGCCGGACGGATGGTCGCGGTCGTCCTCGCGGCCCTGGCCGTCGGCGGCTGCGGGCAGGACCTGCCCTCGGCAACCGCCATGTGCGCCGACACCAACGCGCTGGTGCTGATCGCACAGGCCGTCCCCGACGCCGAGTCGATCCCGTGCTTCCCCGAGATGCCCTACGGCTACCGCACGACGACGTTCGACGTCGAGTCGGGCCACGCCGAGATCGCCCTCAGCCACGCCGTGGTCGGCCTCGACGCTGCTGTGCTGTCCATCGGCGACACCTGTGTGCTGGACGAGGAGGAGGCCCCGGTGTCCACGCCGGAGCGCGGGCATCTGGAGCAGCATCTCGAACGAACCGACAGCGGCGGCATCGGCGGTTGGATCACCCAGGGCCTCGGCGACGCCTGCCTGGTGATCACCCTCGACCTGGACCACGCCCAAGGGGATCGGGCGCTGGATGACCTCGACGAGTCGTGGACCCTCCTCTCCCGGGAGGACCTGTCCGCAACGCTCCACGCGGAGACCGACGGCCTGCTGGGCCTCGACCCCTCCTGAACTCGGAATCCGGGGACTCGGCTGAAGTCAATACCCGCCCACCGGTAGGGCCCGGGAGAGGTGAACGCCGTCCATTCGGCGAATGACCCTGCCCTGACCGAGGACCGATCCCGGTCCCTTCCCAAGGAGCGTCCATGCGAGTTGCCATCGGCGTCGTTGCCCTCGTCCTGATCGCAGCCATCGGGCTGCCGGCCGGCGCAGTCGAGCCCACTCCCCACCTGACCGACCCTGCCGGTGACGCCAACGCCATCAACGGCCAGGGCTTCGTGACCGGCGGTGCCGCGCAGGGCACGTCGACCCCCGTCGGCTACGCCCCCGCCGACCTGTTGAGCGTCCGCTACGCCACCAGCTACAAGGCCCTGCCCGTCGGCGGTGACGGTCTGACCTACGTGCAGCAGGGCCTCGAGGCCCACATCACCACGGCCGCCCCGGCCACCAGCGCCGGCCCGACCCTCATCTACCGCCTGAACGTCGAGGTGGGTACCTGCGGCGGCTTCGTGCAGTACTACCTGAACGGGCCGGCCAGCGCCCCCACCGACGGGTCGACGCTGGAGTTCCGCCAGTTCGCCAGCCGTGGATGCGCGGCCGACGCCACGATCCGGCCGTCCGGCTGGTACGCCTCGGTCACCGGCAACACCCTCGTGTTCCACATGCCGCTGAGCGGCCTGTCCGGGGCCGACAGGACCAACTTCTCCGCTGGCCGTGCCGTGGTGACGACGGCCGCCGAGGTCCGCACGCAGATCGGCGTGCTGACGGCCCCGGCCATCGACCTCACGGGCGCCGGGACGACCTTCGTGATCGGGTCGGACCGCCCGGTGGACGTCCCCTGCACGGTGGGCTGCCCGTAGGACCACCCCTCCAGCTGCTTCCGCCACACGACGGCCGGCCCCTCATCGGGCCGGCTGTTGTCGTCTCGTCGGTGCCGCGCGCCGGTGGTGCGACACACCTCGGGTGGGTCAGCGCTCGCCGGGCTGGTAGTTGGGGGCCTCGTGGACGACGTCGAGGTCGTGCACGTGGCTCTCGCGGGATCCGGCGGCCGTCTGGCGGACGAAGCGCGCCTTCTCGGCGAGCTCGGCCAGGTTCTGCGCACCGACGTAACCCATGCCGGACCGGAGCCCACCGATCAGCTGGCTGGTGACGTCGGCGACGGGGCCGCGGTAGGGCAGCAGGCCCGACACCCCTTCCGGGACCATCTTCTCGGGCTTGCTGCCGGAGTCCTGGAAGTACCGGTCGGCCGACCCGGCGCGCATGGCGTCCAGCGAACCCATGCCGCGGTACTCCTTGTAGCGACGGCCGCCCGCGAGGACCAGCTCGCCGGGGGACTCGTCGGTGCCGGCCAGCAGGTTGCCGACCATGATCGCGGTCGCGCCGGCGGCCAGCGCCTTGACCATGTCGCCGGAGAAGCGGATGCCGCCGTCGGCGACGGTGGACACGTCCAGGTCGGCTGCTGCCTCGGCGGCCTCCATCACGGCCGTCAGCTGGGGCACACCGACGCCGGTGACGATGCGGGTGGTGCAGATCGAGCCGGGGCCGACCCCGACCTTGACGACATCGGCGCCGTGGTCGACGCAGGCACGGACGGCGTCGGCGGTGGCGACGTTGCCGACCATCAGCGCGGTCTCGGGGTGGCTGGCCTTGACCTTGGCGGCGAACTCCAGGATCCCGGTGGAGTGGCCGTGGGCGGAGTCGATCGCCAGCAGGTCGACACCGGCGTCGACCAGCGCGGCGGCCCGGTCGAGCATGCCGTCCCCGACCCCGATCGCGGCGGCCGACAGCAGCCGACCCTTCAGGTCCTTGGCGGAGTTGGGGTACGCCCGGATCTTCTCGATGTCCTTGAACGTGAACATGCCGACCAGCCGGCCGTCCTCGTCGACGATGGGCAGCTTCTCCACCCGATGGGTCTGCATCAGCTTGCGGGCCGTCTCGAGGTCCGTGCCGACGGCCGCGGTCACGAGGCCTTCGGAGGTCATGTAGGTGGAGACCGGCTTGGCCGGGTCAGCGTCGTCGCGCAGGTCCCGGTTGGTCACCACGCCGAGCAGTCGGCCGTCGGGACCCACGACGGGGAAACCCGAGATGCGATACCGACGCATCAGCTCGTGGGAGCGGGACACCGGGTCGTCGGGGCCGAGGGTCACGGGGCCGGAGATGAAGCCGGACTCCGACCGCTTGACGCGCTCGACCATGGAGGCCTGCTCCTCCACGGTGCAGTTCTTGTGGATGACGCCGATGCCGCCCTGTCGGGCAACGGCCACCGCCATCTCCCCCTCGGTGACCTTGTCCATCGCCGCCGACAGCAGCGGGACGCGCAGCGGCACACCCGGCGCCAGCTCGACCGCCACGTCGACGTCGCGCGGGAGGACCGAGGAGGGTCCGGGGAGGAGGAGCACGTCGTCGTAGGCGAGCGCCTGGGGGATGTCAGCCACCACTGTCGGATCCTTGCTTGGGGGAGGAGCGGAGCGCCCATGGTCCCACTCGACCCCGGAACGCGCACGTGCGCGACCGGACGGGACCGGCCCGGACGGCGCGGGGCCACGCAGTTCAGCAGGCGTCGGGGACACGGTGGTCATCGGCGGGCGCGACCTCGACGCGGTTCCTGCCCGCGGCCTTGGCCCGGTACAACGCCGCGTCGGCCCGGCCCATCCAGCTGAGGACGTCGTCATCGGGACGCAGTCGGGCGACACCGACCGAGGCCGTGACGGCGGACGTGGCCGCGATCGCGACGCGAACCCGCTCGGCGACATCCACGGCGTCCACGGCGTCGGGACCACGGAGGAGCAGCACGAACTCCTCACCGCCCCACCGACCCACCGACGACCAGTCGGTGACGACATCGGGCAGCGCCCCGGCCACCAGGCGAAGGGCCTCGTCGCCGGCCGCATGGCCGGAGGCGTCGTTGAGCGCCTTGAACCGGTCGAGGTCGACCATCAGCAGGCACGACGGCCCCTCGTCGGAGCCCCTGCCGATCTGCTCCTCCAGCTGCAGCATCACCGCACGGCGGTTGGCCAGGCCGGTGAGCTGGTCGGTGTGGGCGATGCCCCACGCCTCGTCGGCCGAGCGGGCGTGCCGTTCGAGGACGCTGAGCAACGTCCAGAACATCGCGACGAAGGCGCTGAGCGCGACGAACCCACCGGGGGCCGTCGGCAGGATGGATCGTCCACCGGCCGCCAGGCAGAGCAGGACCGTCGCCGCCCCCCACGGCAGCCGTTGGCGGCGTGGCGCCAGCAGCAGGGCAAGGGGCAACATCAAGGCGATCGCGGCGATGACGACCAGGGCTGCGCGTTCGACCGAGGCGTCGCCGAGGAACCACACCCGGGTGACCGCCATCCCGAGGCCGAGCCAGAACATGATCCGTTCGGCCGGTGACTGGTCCAGCACGCCGAGGTGCACGGCCGCACCGAGGCTGGCAACCGCCGCCGCGCGTGCCGGCAGGGTGGCGCGGAGGACGGGATGGAGGTCGTCGAACCAGGTGAGGGCGATCATGGCAGCGGCGACGTGGACGATCCCCAGGAACGCCCGACGCCCGAACCGGGACGGGGTCAGTGGGGTCGCCATCCCGTTCACATCGGCGGTGGTGCCGTGTGGGTGAGCGAAATCGGGATGGACCGCCCGGACGCCGTGGGATAGAAACCGGAGCAGTTGCGTGATCCATCGACTCCTGCATCCGAGCCGACGCCCGTCGACCTCGGCATCCCCGACCTCGGACCGGGGAGGCTGATCGGCGAGGGCGACCGGGGGGCGGTCCACAGGGCGACCATGCCGACCGGCCACGACGTTGCCGTGCGCGTGGTGTCGCCCTTCGGCGGCGACCCTGCAGAGCTCGACGGCCTCCGCAGGACCGCGGGGCTGCTGACCACGCGAGCCCACCCGCACGTATCGGCGGTCTGGGCAGCCGGTGTGACCGACGCGGGCGCTGGCTACCTGGTGGAGGAGATCCGGGCCGGCGGCAGCCTGCGCACCAAGCTGGAGGAAGGACCGCTCGACGTGGCGGCCACGCTGGCCCTCGGTGTGCGCCTGGCGGCGGGCATGGCCGCGGTCCACGCCTGCGGGTCACTCATCGGCTGGGTCGCACCGGACAGCGTCCGGACGGATGCGTGGGGCCAGCCGACGTGGTGCGGTGTGGGGGTCGACCTGCTGCTGCGGGACGGGGACAGCCGTCGCGTGCCCAGCATGTACGCAGCCCCCGAGTGGTTCGAGGGAGGGGGTCCCACGGTGGCAACGGAGGTCTACGGACTCGGGGCCGTGCTGGCCCATGCGCTGCGCGGGCGGGCACTCGCCGACATCGGGCAGGACGAGGAGTCGATCGTGCAGCTGATGACGCGCGTGAGGACCGGTGACGTGCCGGACCTCGCCACGGAGGGGTTCCCGCAGCCCGTCGCCGCGCTGATCCGCACGCTGACCGCGCTCGATCCGGCGGACCGGCCGGACCCCACCGACGCCGGTGCGATGATCCGTGCGGTCCAGGCGCAGCTCGGACAGCCCGTCACCGAGGTCGGATCGTGGTCCCCACCCCCGCAGGCTGTGGCGGTCGGGGGGAAGGGCCCGGACCGCGAACGTCTCTCGGTCCCGCCGTCGCCCTCCCCCCAGCCGGCCCCACATGCGCCCGCCCCGCGGCCGATCCCGCGTCCGTCCGTTGCGGGGTGGCTGGTGACCGACGGAGGGGACCACTGGCCGGTCGCCCGCGAGGTCAGGATCGGGACCGACACGACCGTGCGTCCGATGGGCACGGGCGTCGTGCTGGAGAACCGCGACGAGGGCACCCTCCTCGCGTCGGACGGGCAACCTCCGCACCGGGTCGCCTGCCCCTCGGCCACGTTCCTGCAGGAGGGTGACGCCGTCCACATCGGTGGGCAACGCCTGCGGTGGCGCGCCTTCGTGGAGGCCCCCCTGCACGTGCCGGCGCCTTCGCATGCACTGACGGCGGCGGCCGCGTGCACCGGCCTCTACACCGAGCCGTACGTCGGTGCCCTCCTGGCCGCGGCGAAGCGGTGCCGGACGGCGGTGGTTGCGGTCGACGTCGGGCTGCGTAGCGCGGCGGACCTGGCCCCGGTCCCGTGGGTGGCCAGCGGGGACCGGGTCGGGCTGGACCTCCCGGTCGGACGGGCGCGGGTCGTGACGGCCGGGCCCGACGGGGTGGCCGTGCCGCTCGAGGGCCGACGGGTGGTGGCGTGGGATCGTGTCCGGGAGCTCAGGTACAGCGTCTGGGGGGCCAACCAGCAGGAGTTCGCCATCGTGCACGCGGACGGACGGATCAGCTGGTCACCGCCCCTGGGGTGGCCCTCCACCGGGTCCGGCTTCCTGAAGGCCGTGGCCGGGATCTGGCGCGCCGCCGCACCCGAGGTCTGGCGGCAGGCACGGGCGGCCCACACCGCGGACCTCCGGCAGCGGCACGGACTCCCCGACACGGGACCTGCTGACGACGCCGAGCACGACGAGCTGCGTCGTCGCATCCTCCCACCGCGGGTGGGCGGGGACTCCCACCTGGTGACCTGACGTCCAGCCCTCGCGAGGAGACCACATGACCAGCCACCATGACCAACGCGAGGCCCAGCAGCTGCACGAACGAGCGGCTCCTGCGTCCGTGCCGACGCCAGTCGACGTCCCGGTGGCCCCACCCCCGCGAAGCCTCGGAGGCGGTCCGGTGGGTTGGCTGGTCAGTGACCGAGGAGAGATCCTGCCGCTCCACGGGCTCACTTGGCTCGGCAGCGCCCCATCCGAGGCGGGAGCGCAGGAGCGCCGTCACCGTGTCGAGGGGCTCCACCCAACACACGCGTGCCTGCTTCCAGTCGGGACCGGCCTCGTGGTCAAGGAGCACCGGCTTCCCGCCGCCATCGTGTCGAACGGCCAGCCACCCCGGATGCTGGACGGACAGTCCCTGACTGGCCTGGACGACGGGGACATCCTTCACCTCGGGCCGGTGCGGCTGCGCTGGACAGCCCAGGCGACCATGCCGGACGAACAGATTCCCCCGCCGGAGGACGAGCTGACCGTTGTCGCTGCTGCGTCCGGTCTGTACCGCCAGCCGTTCGTCAGCGCGCTGTTGGTCGCCGCCCCGCGTACACGCGGCCCCGTCGCCGCGGTGGACGTCGGCCTTCGGGATGTGACCGATGACGCGCCGGCGGAGTGGGAACTGCGAGCGGCCTCCATCGTCCAGGACCTTTCCGTCGAGCGGGCCAGCGTGGTCGTGGTCGGCCCCCGCGGTGTGTCCGTACCGCTGGAGCACAGGCGCCCGGTGCCCTGGGAACGTGTCCGCCGGCTCCGGTACGGGACAGGGGACGTCAACCAGCAGTTCGAGATCCTCAGCGACTCCGGGCGGATCGAGTGGGCAGCGCTCGGGGGAGGGCCAACCATGGGAACCGCGCTTCTCGGTGCGGCGGCGACGGCGTGGCGGGCAGCTGCCCCCGACGTCTGGCAGCAGGCGCGGGCGGCCCACACCGCGGACCTCCGGCAGCGGCACGGCCTCCCCGACGCTGGGCCTGCTGACGACGCCACGCACGAGGCGCTGCTCTGGCGGACGCGTCCCCCGCTGGTGCGTGGTGACTTCCACATGGTGACCTGACGTCCAGCCTGAGCGAGGAGACCACATGACCGACCGCTACGACGGACGCGAGGCCCCGCCGCCCGTGCCGATCGACGTGCCACCGATCGTGGGCGCCAACCCGTGGGGCGCTCCCCCGGGCTGGCGGATCGAGCACGGCCTGCCGCTGGTCGAACGTCGCGACTACCTCCCCTGGACGGTTGTCCGCGGCGACGTCCCGCCGGAGGTGGTGTACCCGGGCACGGCCGAGACCGCGACCGAGGTCCTGCTCGTGGACGGTCCGTTCATGGGCCGACCGGTCCGCTTCGGTGCACGCTTCGACGACGCCGGCGTGCTGGTCGGGCTGGAGTGCCACCGCTTGGCGCACTGGGCGTGGCCGGACGTCCCGGCGGTCGGGCTGTCGCCACAGGTCCGCGCGCACCTGGCCGCCGCGCTGGGTTCGCCGACCACCCATCGAACCGACCGGCAGCAACCAGCCGACGAGTACGACGTGGGATGGCTCCACGCGCGCCACGAGATCCGGTACAGCCCATCCAGCCGCGATGCCATGGACGACTCCTGGGACGAGGCGCTGGTGATCACCGTCCGAGGTGGCGCGTCCTGACGTCGAGCCCGGGGGTCAGGACACGCGGTCCATGCTGGGAAGGTCCCGGCCCTCGGCAACGCCCTCGAGCGCGATCCGCGCTGCCATCCTCCCGCGCGTCCACGCGACTGTCCGCTGGAGTCCTTCCTCCAGGGACACGGACGCCACGTCGGGCACGAGGGCACGAAGGCGGTCGACGGCGGCTCGGCTGTGGCGGATGTCGCCGGCCCGCTCGGGGCCGTGGTGGACGACGAGGGGATGCCCCACGACGCGGCAGACGGCATCGACCAGCTGGTCCAGCGAGGTCGGCACACCCGACGCGACGTTCACCCCTGTCCGGCTGGTGAGCCCGCGGCGCAGGGCGGTCGAGATGACGTCGGTCACGGTGTCGACGAAGACGAAGTCGCGGGTCTGCCCACCGTCACCGTTGACCACGAGCGGCCGTCCGTCGAGGGCCGCCTCGAGGAAGGCAGGGATCACGGCCGCGTAGGCGTGGCCGGCCGGCTGGTGCGGCCCGTAGACGTTGAAGAAGCGCAACGGCAGCACCGGGAGTCCGTAGCTGCGCCCGTACGACAGGGCGTACCCCTCCGCGGCCAGCTTGCTGGCGGCGTAGGGGCTGAGCGGATCCGACGGCAGCCCCTCGTGCTTCTGCTCCGCCGGGTGCTCGCCGTACACCGCAGAGGACGAGGCCAGCACCACCGGGACGTTGCCGGCGACGCGCGCCGCGTCCAGCACCCGCAGGGTCCCGGTCGCGTTGACCTCGTGGCAGAGGAGGGGGTCGGCGACCGACGCCGCGACCGACGCCATCGCCGCGAGGTGCACGATCCCGTCGCACCCGTCCGCCGCGGACCGAAGTGCGGTCCAGTCCAGGATCGAGGCGTCGATGTCGGTCACGGGCAGGCCGCGGAGGGTGTCGTGGTCCCCCGCGGAGCGATCGTCGATCACCCGGACCCAGTCGACGTCGTCCTGGGCCAGCAACCGACGGACGAGGTTGGCGCCGATGAAGCCGGCACCACCCGTGACGAGGATGCGGCGTGGTCGTTGCAGCGTGGAGCGGGTCATCCCGACACCTTTCGTGTGCGCGGGAGCAGGCCGGCCGTCGCCACGACGGCCGTCACCCCCACGAGGATCTGGAGTGCGCGTGGTCCCGACCACGGGCCGATCAGCAGGACCGCCGTGCTGACGACGACCGAAACGGCCACCGACACCACGACGACGACGCCCGCGCCCAGCCGGCGCACGTCCTGCCCGACGAGGGCCAGCCCCGGCCCCAACGCCACGAACATCAGGACCACCGCCCCCCGGACGGCCACGGGCATGGGGACGACGGTCACCACCAGCGCGAGGGCCGACAGCGCCAGGGCACCGACACGCCCCCGACGCACCCGGCCGGTCGCACCTGCGAGGCCGGTCGACGTGGTGAGGGTGGCGGGCGAGTCGGTCATCGCGCGCCCGCCCCGCCGTCGCCCGCGACCGCCGTATGGTCGGCGGCACGGCCCCACACCACACCCGCCGCGTTGCGGGCGACCTCCACGAACCGGGGGTCGGCCGCGAGCGCCGCGTCCATGGCGTTGATGCTCCCGGGCGGCAGTGACCCCGACGCCTCGGTGGCCGCGACCATGCTGCGGGTCAGCAGCAGGTAGGTGGCGGTGTAGGCCTCGTTGTCCAGCCATTCACCGAGGACCTCCGCCGGATCGGCGAGCACCCGACGGCGACCGTCGACGGGTTCGCGGTCGATGGGGACGTAGGTGAAGGCCTCGTACCGCAGCGACTGCGTCGGGTAGTTGCGCGACCCCTCGACCAGCAACGAGCCGGGTGGCGCGGTGGCGTACAGGTCCTGCACCAGCTCGACCTCGTCGGTGCCGAAGGCGTACTGCCGTTCGTTGCCGAGGTGGGCCAGCAGGAACAGCGGCAGCAGCACGGCGCTGGCGATCGCCACGAGGGCCGCGCCGCCGCGTCGCGACCGATCGGCCACCAGCAGCGTGGCGGCGAGGAAGGCCAGGGCGGGAAGGGCGAACAGCACCACACGGAACAGGACCTCGCCGCCGTAGCTGCTCAGCCCCACCAGCAGCACGGGCAACCCGGCCAGCACCGCCATCAGGCCGTGGGTGCGGCCGCGACGCCACTCCCGCAGCAGTCCGGTCAACGCCACCCCGATCACCAGCAGCGTGAGCACCCGGGCCGAGCCGGCCACCACCGCCTGGCCGCTGCTGACGGCAGCCAGGTCCACCACGGTCCCGTCCAGGTTGCTGCCGACCGACCCGACGGTGGCCAGCTCGTCGGCGTTGTCCACCAGCAGGGGTGCCGCGAACGCCACGGCCCACGCCGCACCCACACCGACGACGACGGTCGCCAGCCATGGGGTCCCGGCCCAGGCGCCGACGACCAGCACCGTGCAGGTCAGGGCCAGCATCACCGGGGTCAGCTGATGGCTGCAGGCGATCGCGATCGCGAGGACGTAGACCTCCCGTGGCACGACCCCCAGCCGCTTGCGCACCGAGGCCGGGCCCAGGCGACGCACCCCACGCCCCACCCGTGACAGCGCCCTGCTGCTGGCGGCACCGAGGCGGCCCAGCACAGGGGTGGTCCGGTTCGGCAGCCGCAGCGAGACGGGACGCCGCGCCCCGGTCAGGCAGACCAGCACCACGACCGCGGTCAGGTACATGACGAAGGCCATCGCCTGCGGGCTGAAGTAGTCCTGCCCGACCCACGAGCCGAGGACGTAGGTCCAGCAGGCCACGGGCCCCACCCGTCGGTCGGAGGTGCAGACGGCGAACAGGACCGACAGCAACCAGACGACCAGCAGGTTCACCGCCAGGGGCCACCACCGGCCCATCGACGCCGGGTCCATCCCGGTGGTCTCCGCGATCATCGCGCCCAGGGCGAAGAAGCCGGGCCAGCCGTGATAGGCCCCCAACGTGTCGATCGAGGGGTCGACAACACCGTTGCGGGTGATGAAGTCGATGACCCCGACGTGCTTCCACGCCCACGGATACCGCATCGTCCCGTACACCAGCGTCGGTGTGGCGTGCAGCACGGCGACCAACGCCACGACGTGTGCCTGCAGGACCCCCGGCACGACCACGGGCATCGCCAGCGCACGGACGAAGCCGGCGACGAGGAAGCCCAGGCCGACCAGGCACGTCACCGGCAGGACGCTGACGAACCCCAGGTCGGACATCTCCTGCCAGCGGATGCCGCCGAGGACCCCGACGCCCCACAGGGCCACCCCACCGATGAGCAGGGCCAGCGCGTCGAGCCGTTCGCGACGGCCGACGGCCGGTTCAGCGGAGGACGAGATCAACATTGAGCGCGAACCAGCGGGTGCCCGGCTGGTATCGGGGGGACGTGGGGATCGTTGCCGTGACCAGGCCCAGCCAGCCGAGGAACACGGCGTCCTCGAGGGTCGGCAGGCCGGCGGTGGGGTCGGTCGCCCCGGCTCCCGCGGCGGTGAGGATCGCCTGCTCCCACGGCTCCAGGCCGCCGCCGGCCCGAAGCCCGACGACATGTGGGCCGAGCTGGCCACCGTGCGTGGCCAGCCGGCTGCTGAGCACGAGGGTCGAGAGGTCGACGAGCGGGTTGCCGAGGGCGGACGCCTCCCAGTCGACCAGTCCGACCGGCGCGTGGGGGCCCGCTGTGCGGCCCTCCCACCACGCCGAGCCGGGCCGGAGCTCGCCCAGCCGCGCCGGATCGATCACCACGTTGCCCAGCCAGGCGTCGCCGTGGACGACCGCGTGGTCGATGGCCGCGAACGCCAGCCGGGCCGTGAGCGGGTCGAGGACCTCCCGGAGCCGCTCGAGCGCGGCCACACGACCCGACCCGGAGAGCGCCTCGACCAGCGGGCGGCTGGTCTCCTCCACCCATCGCTGCCGTGTGGCGGGCGTCGTGGGGGACGTGGTGTCCCGGTGCAGGTGCTGCAGCGTCCGAGCGGCGATCTCCGTGGCCTCGCGGCGCGACAGGCCGTTGCCGACGAGGTGGTCCGCGCGGACGCCGGCCAGCCGCGTCTCGACGCTGGCGGCGAACGGCTCGGTGGTCAGGTCGATCAGGGTGGGGCGCCCGACCAGGCCGTCCAGCCGCCGCGTGGTGCGCCTGCGCAGGGCGTCGCCGGCAGCGAGGATCGCCGCGGTCCCGTGCGGTGTCGACGCGGTTCGCACGACGAGCCGGTCCCCGGACCCCGGGTCGGTCACGGCGCTGATCGCCACCTCGCCCCCACCGGGCAGGGCCTCGAGGTCCAGTGGACGTCCCCGGAGCGCAGGGAAGGTCGACAGCGGGTCGGGGGCCGGTCCGGGCCCTCCCCCGACGACACGCATCCCGCGCAGGTGCAGCCACAGGCTGGTGAGGATCGCTCGGATGGGGGATTCGCGGAGTGTGTCGTTCAGGGCGAGGGCTGCCAGGAGGCTCAGGCCGAGCCACAGCCAGCCGACGCCGGTGATCCCTGCCCGTTCCACGGCCGGCCCGGCGCCGCCCAGCACACCCACCGACACCCCGGCCGAGACCAGCAGCAGCCGCCGGTACCGTCCGGTGGCGCGCAGCACGGCCATCCCGGTGGTCACCACCAGCCCGGGGAGGGTGGCCACCACCAGCAGGCGAAGGAGGGTCGTGCCGGCGGCGCGGTACTCCGGCCCGAACAGCGACAGCAACAGCGGCGCGGCGACCACGCCGACGACCGCCGCCGGCACCAGGACCACGGCCCCGCGACGGAGGGATCGCAGCGCCAGGCGGGTGGCGTCGTGCGGCGCGGCGGCGGCCTCGGTCAGCAACGACATACCGAGACCCCGTCCCAGGAGGTACGGCACGTACGCCGTCGACCAGGTCAGCGAGAAGTAGGCGGTGCCGGCCGGGCCCACGTGGGCGAGGAGCAGCACCGGCAGCAGTCCCTGCGACGCGGTGTACAGCAGCGAGGCAACGTGGTCGACGGTCAGGAACCGTCCGACACCCCCGAGCGTCAGGTCCTCGGGCGCCGTATCGGGCCCGGGAGACGACGGCGGGAGCGATCGGGCGACGCCGGCCCAGACCGTGGCGACGACGAGCGGCAACGCCGCGATCCACGCCCAGAAGACGGCCAGCGCCGCGGTCACGGGCAGCACCAGGAGCACGACGAGCTTGGCGACGGCGTAGCCGAGGTTGGAGGCCAGCAGCACGGAGCTGCGCCGCAACCCGGCCAGGACGCCGTCCTGCACGACGAACAGGGTCCAGCAGGCAGCCACGGCCGGGAACCACCACCACGCGCTGGTGCCCTCCAGTGCGGGCACGAGGTCCGGTGCCCACCACGACAGGCCCAGCAGGAACATCGCACCCGCCAGCCATCCAGCGAGCGCTGCGGTCGTCCCGCCGGTGCGCAGGAACCATCGTGCCCGGCCACCGGCCACGGGCAGGTACCGGTTGAACCCGTTGACCAACCCGAGCTGGGCGATGTTGCCCAGCAGCGCGAGCACGGCGACCAGCGCGGCGCCGATCCCGACCGTCGCGGCGTCGAACCGTCGGGCGGCGACGGTCCAGAAGGCCACGCCGAGGACCGAGGTGGCGAGGGAGGACAGGCCGATGACGTACCCGTGGCGCGCCAGCGGATCCTCGACGAGGGCGCGCACCGTCGCCGCCGTGCGGGCCCGTGTGCCGCCCGACCGGGTCGTGGCCTCCTCGACCTGTGTCACGAGCCGCACCGGGGACGGATCACGACCTCGTCGATGTCGAAGGACGTCGGGAACGAGGTGTCCGGGCCGGGCGGGCCCGGCCACTCGCCGCCGACAGCGAGGTTCACCAGCAGGTACATCGGTTCGTGGGGGATCGCGTCGGGTTCGGTGACCTCCCAGACCGTCCGGCCGTCGAGCAGGAACTCCAGCCGGTCGGGTGCCCACCGCAGGCCGTAGGTGTGGAAGTCCTCGGCGAGGTCCTCGACGTCCACGTCCTGGCCCAGCGACTGGCGCTCCCCGTCGCCGTCGACGTAGTGCACGTGCATGCGCAGGATGTCGGTGGAGTCGCCGAGCACCTCCATCAGGTCGATCTCGGGCCGGGACTCCGTCGTGGCGGGCAGCATCCAGATGGCCGGCCACAGGCCGCTGCCGGCGGGGACCCGCGCGCGGACCTCGACCTCGCCGTAGGTGAACGCCAACCGCGGTTCGCCGTCGTGCGTCGGCGGTCCGGTCGTGATCATCCCCGACCGGTGGCTCCAGCGGGTGCCGTCGTCGGTGGTGTGGGGCCGGTCGTCGGCCACCAGCCGAACCACGCCGTCGGCGACCTGGACCTGGTCGGGCAGGTACCACTGCAGCTCGGCGTTGCCGAGGTTGGTGCAGCCATCGTCGTCCCACCAGTAGCAGCGGGTCCACCGCGCATCGTCCAGCTCGGTCCCGTCGAACCGGTCGACGACCGACGGGCCACCGGGGTCGCGTCGACGGTAGAACTCCAGGCTCTCGCAGGCCCCGCTGGCCACGCCGGAGAGGACCATCGCCACGGCGAGCAGCGCCACCACCAGCACGACCAGGCGCCGTGGGCCGACCCATCCTCGGAGGCCCTCAGGCACGGGCACCTGCCTCGGAGACGGCACCGTCCGGCGCGGGCGTCCGCACCAGGACTGCCCTGGCGGTTCCACGTGCGACGGTCTCCCAGCGGGTGAACGGCAGGCGCTCCAGCCGGTAGGACGCGTAGGGCACGGGGACGGCGCCGAACCGTTGCTTGTACGACTCCAGCCCGCTCCCGGGGGCGCTGTCACCCATGTGGTAGTGCGCGCAGCCCGCCTCGGCGGCGGCCCGGATGGCCGTGGCCTGCAGCAGGTGCGTGGCGCCCGTCTGGCCGACGGCGTCGATGTCCATGGCACCACGTGTGTAGTGGGCGTTGCCCCCCTGCAGCACGAGCGCGCCGCTGATCGGATGGCCGTCGAGGAGGGCCAGGTAGAGCCGGAAGGACGGCCCGATCGCGTCGCGGAGGCGCCGCAGCCGCCGGCGGGGATCCCGGATGCGCTTGCGGAGGTGGGCGACTGCCGGGATCTCGCCGTCGCGGCGGGCCCAGCGGGTGACGGACATGGCGAGCAGCTGGAGGAAGGCGTCGATGTCCCCGTCGGTCCTCGAGCAGCGAACCTCGATCCCCTCGCGCTGTGCGCGTCGGACCAGCCGACGGGTGCTCTTGCTGAAGCCCTCGTCCTGCACCCGGTCCCATCCTCCTCGCAGGTCCAGCACCCCGGCGGAGGCCGGACGGACGACGGGTGCCCCCCGGCCGGCGTCATGCCACACGGCGGCGTCCAGCGGGTTGGGTCGCAGGTGAACCTGTGCGGGACCCCGGCGGCGGAGATCGTCCAGCACGGCGGCGACGTGGGACGGCCGCAGCGGCTGGTCGGCGATCAGGCCACCGAACCCCCACGCGCCCGGCTGCGAGGCCAGCCGTGCGGCGGACCCGACCCCGATCCGGACACCCGGCAGGACGGCGCGGGTGCCGTCGGCGAACGTGTAGAGGCGGCTCCCGTCCGCAGCGCCCCACGACCGGGCGGCGGCACGGCTGGCCGCCGGCGTCTGGGACACGAGGGTGTGTGGGTCCGTGGCGGCGACGGCCGACCACTCCGCCGGGGGCGCCGGCGCCACGACCTCCCGCAGCCGGATGCCGGTCATCCGACACCTGCCAGCTGGCGTTGTTGCCGGCCGACCGTCCCTCGCCGGACCGCACGCCAGGCCCGGCGTGCCACGGGGGCCATCAGCGGGTCACGGGTGCTGCAGGCGTGAAGGTGGCGGAGCAGGTCGTCGGGCTCCATGTCGCCCCTGACCTCGACGCGGGCGATGGCGAACGGGTCGTCGTCGTGGCCGTGGAGGCGGTCCGCGACGGCCAGTCCTGTGCGGTAGCCGAGGGCTGCCGCGGCGTGCCTGACGGCCCTGGTGGAGTAGCCGTGGGGATAGGCCACGGTCGTGACCGGACGCCCGAGGATGGCCTCGAGGGTCGCCCGGCCGGTGGCCAGCTCGTCCCGGGCCCGACCGACGTCGAGCAGGTCCATCATGGCGTGGGTGTGCCCGTGTGCCCCGACCTCGACGTGGTCCGGCAGGGCGGCGATGTCAGCGGCAGACATCATGGCCACATCGCCTGCGCCCTGCGGCGCCAGCCACTCGGCGCGGCCGCCGAGGTAGCCCGTCGTGACCAGCACGGTGCTCGGGACGTCCAGCAGCTCCAGCACGGGGAGGGCCTCGTGGGCGAAGTCGGCGAAGCCGTCGTCGACGGTGACCGCGTAGGGCCGTCTGGGCAGCGGCGCACCGTCCCGAGCGGCCACGACCTGCCGCAGCGACACGGGCGTGTACCCCTCCTCCACGAGCGCCACGAGGTGGGCCGCCAGCCGCCACGGGGTCGTCCGCCAGCGCGACAGGCCCTCGGGTCCGGTCGGGGCGATGCTGTGCAGCATCAGGATCGGGATGCTCACCGGTCGTCCTCCGCCGAGCCGGTCAGTCCGACGCCGACGTGCGGTCGGATCCGCTCCGCTCGGCGTCGTCCGGCCATGTAGGCCCACGGCCCGGACAGCAGTCCGACCAGGTGGACCATGCTGTGGCCCCGCCGACGTCCTGCTCCCGGTGCGACCCTCGCCGACTGGCTGACCAGGCGGGCCATGCCCGCCGGGATGGCGCGGCGCAGGATCGTTGCCCCGTCGGGGTCCTCCAGGGCGCATCGGACGAGGTAGGCACCCAGGCCGCGGCCGTACCCCTTGGCCTGGCGAGCCAGGGCCCGCGGATCGTCGGGATGGTGGTGGCGGACGACGGCTGCGGGCTGGTAGACGATGGCCATGCCCCGGACGAGCAGGTCGTGCATCACCGCGAGGTCGTCCCCTCCGGCGCTCGGGCTGCCGGCGCCCAGTGCGAGGTCGAAGCCGCCGAGCTCCTGCAGGGCGTCGCGTCGGATGGCGATGTTGGCGCCGGAGCCGCACTCGCCGACCAGCAGCGGGAACAGCCGGTCCGACGGTCGGTCGCGGTCCAGGTCGAAGCGTCGTTCGCTGAACCCCTTCCCGAGGCCGTTGCCCTCGGCCCGCGCCTGGGTCACGGTGTCCAGCCGGGCCGGGTAGATCAGGCCGGTGACCGCGCCGGCGTCGGGGTTGCGCTCGAAGGTGTCGACCAGGGCGGACAACCAGTCGGGGTCGACCTCGACGTCGTCGTCGGTGATGGCGACGATCGAGGTGTCGACCAGCCCGAGCCCCGCGTTGTGTGCGGTGGACAGGCCGGCCAGCGGCTCGCGCACCCACGTCACGTCCAGGCCGTCTCGACACGCCTCCCGCACGACGCGCTGGGTGTCCTCCCCCGTGACGGCGTTGTCGACCACGAGCACGGTGAAGGGTCGGTAGCGAAGGCGGGACAGGGACGCGAGGCATCGCCTGAGGGAGTCCGGTCGGTCCCGGGTGGCGATCAGCACGGTGACGAGCGGACCTCGGTCCGCGAACGACGTCGCATGGCCCGAGGGCATCTCGATCCCGGCGATCGCCTCGGTGATCTCGACGCGGTCGACGACGCCGCCGGGTGCGTCGACCACGGCGACACCGACGGGTCGGCCACGGTCCCGCAGCAACATCTGGACCCGTTCGTAGGGATGGCCATCGGGGGTGGTCCCTGTGGCGATCCGGGCGGGTGGATCTGCGACGTCGACGTCGACGAGCTGCACCGGCCTGAAGGTCATGCGATCGCCTCCTCGTGTCGCGGCAGCCGGTCCTGCCTGGCGAGGCGCTGGTGTTCGGTGGCGTAGCCCGCCGCTGCGGCGAGCACCCCCGCGACGATGGCGGCGGCCTGGGCCGGCCCGCCGTTGCGCAACCCGGCGGGCGTGCCCAGACACCGTCCGAGTGCTGCGGGCAGCGTGGCCCGGAGGTGGGCACGTTCGCTGGACAGGGCATCGTCGGGCCCCTGGGTGGACGCCACGCGTGCCTTGGACCGCCCCTCACCGTGGCAGCGGCGCAGGTAGTAGCGCATCCGCGCGCGGTCGCCGTCGACGTGGTGCCGGACCTGGATCGTCGGGTCGAACAGCACCGAGTCGGGTCCGAGGAGTCGCCTCAGCCTGATGCAGAGCTCGGTCTCCTCCGCCCCGAGGGCATCCGCGGCGCCCCGGCCGACCCCGGTGTCGAACCCGCCCAGCGCGGCCAGTGCGCTGGCCCGGAACGCCATCGAGCAGCCGATGACGTTGCGTACCCTGGCCGGGGTGGTGGGGGAACCCTCGTGGGTGCAGCCCACGACCCAGTCGAACGTGGGGTGGAACCAGCGTGGCCGCTCCCCGGGCCACTGCGGTACCGCACGCCCTCCGACCGCCTGCACGGTCGGGTCGGCGAACGCGGCGCCGATCCGCTGCAGCCAGGCGGGGTCGGCCTCGGCGTCGTCGTCGAGGAACGCCACGATGTCGTGTCGTGCCACTGCGAGCCCCGTGTTGCGGGCCGCGGACAGTCCTGCCGGATCGTCGGCAGCCACGATGTCGAGGGCCGGCCACGCCAACCGGGCGTAGGTCATCAACGCCTCGTTGTGGTCGATGACCAGGACGACCTGATCAGGCGGTCGGGTCTGGGCGTCGAGGGAGCGGAGGGCCTGGCCCAGCACGCCGATGCGCTCGGTCGTGTGGGCGCACACCACGACGGTGGCAGACGGCGTCCTCACGACGCCGCCGACAGCGTGACGTCGTCGAGCACGATGACCCTGTCGGGCTCCGTCGCGACGGTTGCAGGCGGGACGGGCATGTCCAGCCGCCACTCCCGCACGATCGTCCGCAGGACCCGGAACCCGTCCCGGAAGGTCCGCAGGTTGCTGCGGCCGTGGACCCTGGGCGACTCGAACGACGCCACCTCGGTGATGCGATGGTGTGCCTTGACCGCGCGAAGCGCCATCAGCGTCTCGATCTCGAACCCGTCGCAGTCCAGCGCCAGCTGGTGCACACGGTCACGCCAGAAGGCGTTGTAGCCGTAGCACAGGTCGCTGAACCGGACGCCGAACAGCGCGCGGGCCAGCAGCTTGAGCCCGTGGTTGCCGGTGCTGCGGTACCACTCCATGTCGGTCGTCCCGCCGCCCTGGACGAACCGCGTGCCCTTGGCGAAGTCCGCGCCCGACAGCAGCGCCCCCACGAACGCCGGGATCTCCGCAGGGTCAGCGGACCCGTCGGCGTCGAGGGTGACGACCACCTCGCCGGTCGAGGCGGTGATCCCCGCTATGAGCGCCTGCCCCTTGCCGTTCCGCGGCTGCTCGATCACTCGCAGTGATGGCAGGAGTACCCGTGCGACGTCCACGGTGCCGTCCGTCGACTCCCCGTCGACGAGGATGACCTCGTGGACCCAGTCGGGGATCCGCGGCAGCACGTACGGCAGGTTGGCGGCCTCGTTCACCGTGGGCACGACGACCGAGATCGTCGGCCACTCGCCGGGATGCGGGGACTGCGCGTCTGGGGGGCGTGGCTGGAACATCCGACGTCCTGTCCGTCATGCTGACCGTCGCCGCGGGCGGGACAGTCCACGAGGTTGCGGTTCTGTAGAGGAGTGCGTCGGGCGGTCACGACAGGTACATAACTTCTTGCAACGTGCAATCGCTTCAGCGTAGTGTCACTGACTGTGAGTGGAGCGATGGGGGCCGAGGGGGCCCGGCCCACACCGGACCGGGTGCACGGCAGTTCGCTCCTGGACCGATGCCGCGCCGGCGACCAGGCGGCATGGGAACGGCTGCTGAACCGGTACGAACGCCTGGTGTTCTCGATCCCGCTCAACTACGGCCTGGACCGTGAGCGGGCAGCCGACGTCATGCAGTCGACGTTCACCGAGCTGCTCGCCAACCTCGACACCGTCCGGGACGGCGACCGGCTGGGCGCGTGGCTCGCCACCGTGGCTCGACGGCTCACCTGGCGCGCGATCGAACGGACCGTGCGAGACCAGCAGGCGGCCGAGCTGGCCGACCGCCTGGAACCCCTCGGCGACTTCATCGACGCCTGGAACCAGCGCAACTGGGTCGTCGAGGCCGTGCTCGCCCTGGATGGACCCTGCCGTGACCTGCTCGAGGCGATGTACCTGG